>CANPZH010000026.1 GCA_947589335.1 uncultured Clostridia bacterium
AACGTGAACTCCGTCAAGTTCTCCGTTCCCGTCGAGGCGAGATATATCAAGCTCGTCTGGTCGTCAAACAGTTCTTCTCGCTACGGCGCGCAGCTCTCCGAGCTGTACGTCTACGGCGAATAAGATAAAAAATTTTTATGAAGGGGAGTACAATATGAAAACAAGACAAAAAATCTTGCTGACGGCTCTTTCGGCTGCGCTTGCTGCGGCAATGACTTCGGGTCTTGCGCTCACGGCGCTCGCGGATGAGGCAACCAAGGATCATGAGTTCGACGCCAAGACGGACGTCGTATTCGAGGACTTCGACAGAGAGGACATCGGCGACACGGTCAAGACCTCCGCAACGGGCGTAGAGACGGGCGAAAAACCCTATCTGCACGTCAAGTACACGGCGGGGAAATCGGCGACGCCGGGCGACGCCATCTATAAGCAGGGCTCGGGATCTTTGAACGAAGTCAGCTCGGGCGGGACGATTACGCTGAAGATGCGCGCCCCCGAAAACGACGTCGAACTTTCCGAGATCAACTTCGGCGTGCGCGGGGTGGACAACGACGCCGCCGTCCTCGCAAAGACGCTCGACCGGCTCTACGACAGCGACGGGGAGCCGCTTCCCGCACTCACAGACAAGTGGCAAACCTACGAGATCAGCTTTGCGACGAGCTATGAGGAGACCGACGTCTATCCGACGACCTCGGACACCGTCGCGAGCCAGCCCCTCCTTGCCATCCACATCTATGCGGCGTCCGCGACGGCGACGGGCACCCTCGACATCGCCTCCGTCAGCTACAGCAAGACGGGCAACGTCATCATGAACGACTTCCGCGGCGGCGACACCGTCGAGCCCACTGCAAAGCTCGCCGATTCGGGCACCTGGTGGGCAGGCTCCTCCGAGGGCTACATCGTCAAGCGCGCCGTCACGCTCACGGAGGGCGGCAACTTCTCCGTCGTGAAGGAGAATGCCGTCGGCGACTACAAGTATGCCATCATCGAGACGTCGGGCGACGCAGCGCATCTTCAGATCGCCACGACGACGGACGGCGCGGCGTGGGGGACCGACGCCGCTTTCGACGGATATTCCGTCAAACTCACGGGCGCGGAGAAGGGCTTCCGCTTCACCTATACGGGGAACGCGGAGGGCGGCGCCACCGTAAGGCGCATCTACCTCTCCAACGTTGTCACCCGCACGCCCGCAATGGCAGTTCCCGTCATCGACGCTTCGAGCGCGCAGGCGCTTGAAGATTTCTCCGTCGCGCAGAGCGGTTTCACGGGCGTCTGGGAGGATATGAGCACCGCGCCCGAGCTGGAAAAGGCGGGGCTCGATTACAGGCTCTCCTATTCCAACGGAAATCTCGTCGAAGTGAAGGAAGGCTGCCTCGTCTTTGACGCGAGCGCCCTTTCCGCGGACGGCTATATCAACTTCAAATTCAAGTCGAAGAAAGTCGTCGACGGCAAGTACGTCGTCTTCAAGATGAAGGCGGAGGGCGGCGCAAATCTCGATAGCTTCCGCTTCTCGCTCGGCGATCCCAACGACGCCTACACCGACATCATCTGGTCGCACGCGTTCAAAGCGGCATACGGGTTCAATACGCCCTTCCTGACGGGCGCAAACCCCTACAAGGCGGACGATTGGTACTATGTCGTCATCGACATCGAGGAGAGCGGCTTCAAGGTCTCCGAGGCGGGTTACAGCGGCATGGATCTCTACCTCGGCGGCACGGGCAAGCTCTATATCGACGCCGTATTCTTCGCGGAGAAACTTCCCAATGTCGAGGAAGATCTCACGGCGACGGGCGTCGAAACCAATGACGTCACCGATTACGGCTATGGCGGCGGCTTTGCGCTCAACAACAAGTACGGCACCGCGACGGCGTTTTCCTTCGACCTCACGCCCAAGGGCGACGGTTTCTCTCCCGCCAATTTGCGGCTCGAAATGGGAGGTCACCGCTATTGGGGAAGCCGGAATGATGAGGGCACCCTTCTGACGGCGGACGGCAAGACGCTCGACGAGCTCACCTACACGAAGGACACTCCGACGCACATCGAGATCGACGTTGAGGCGAGCGGCATCGGCGCATTCGACTATGTCCACGTCCACACGAGCGCTATGGGCGGCTTCAAACTCAGCAACATCAAACTGCACACCTCGACGCCCAAGGAGGACTTCAAGGAACTCTCCGGGAACGTCGTGACGATCGACAAGACTTTCACTGCAAATCCCACTGCCGATCAGACGGGCTACACCTATATCGACGGCGCAGACGTTACGCCCGGCAGATACGGCAAGCTCGAATTCACCGTCACCCCGGGTGCGAACTTCAACGGGACGGAACTCCGCGTGCAGATCATGGACGACGGTACTTTCAACCGGGAGATCTGGATCGCGCAGCAGAACGATACCGTCATCACGGCGGATGGCAAGAAATACAGCGAGATCGAATTTACCGCGGGCGCTCCCGTCACGTTTGTATTCGACCTTCTCGCCATGGGCGCGGATTCGGAGATCAACCAATTCCACGTCCACAGCACGGGCATTCAGACGGGACCTTTCACCATCACCGGCGTCAAACTCACCGCGCTTGAAAACAACTACGCCGGGGAGCTTGAAAAACTTCCCGCCTATCTCGACGCCACCTGCCCCGAAGTGACGATCACGACCCCGACGACCGCGAAGGCGGGCGACACGGTCACCGTCGCCTACACCGCGACCGACAATCAGACCGCGGCGGAAGACCTCACTGTCACCGTCTCCGTCACCAAGGACGGCGAAGCTGTCGCCCTCACGGGCAATCAGTTCAAGGCGGAGGCGGGCGTCTACACCGTCACCGTCACCGCGCGCGACGCAAACGGCAACGAAGGCTCGGCGACCATTCAGATCACCGTAACCGCAGAGCAGGGCGAGCAGCCCGGCGAACAGCCCGGTGAGCAGCCCGGCGAACAGCCCGGCGAACAGCCCGGTGAACAGCCCGGTGAACAGCCTGGCGAACAGCCCGGCGGTTCCGAGGACGAAAAGGGCGGTTGCGGCAGCGTCATCGCGGCGCCCGCGGCTGTCATCGGCGTCATCGCGATCCTTGCGGCTGCCGTCTGTGTGTTCCTTCCCTCCGTCTCGAAAAAGAAGAAGGACTAAGGCGCATTGCTCCCGGCAGGGCAAACCGCACATCCGAAGGGAAAGGCCGTCCGCAGTTGCGGCGGCCTTTTTTCCCGTATTCTCTTGAAAAAGCCGCGTTTTTATCGTATAATGGAAGAGGGGATACCATGGACAAATTATTGATCGTAGACGACGATTACCTCGTGCGGGAGGGGCTGCGGGTCGCGATCGACTGGCAGTCGATCGGGATCGAAGTCGCCGCCGTGGCGGAAAACGGCGAGAAGGGGTTGGAGATGGCCCGAAGCCTTCATCCCGACCTCATCATCGCCGACGTCCGCATGCCCGTGATGGACGGCCTGCAGATGGCAAAGATCCTCTTCGAAGAGGGGGCGGATCTCGCCGTCATCGTCTACAGCGGGTATAAGGACTTCGAGAACGCACGGCGCGCGCTCGACAGCGGCGTCGCGGGTTTTCTCCTGAAACCCATCGAGAGCGAGGAACTTCTGGGGCGGGTGAGCGAAGTGATGGCGAAACTGCACGAAAAGCGCAGAGACAGCCGCATGATCGGGCAATTCATCAGCAACCTTCCCATCGTGCGCCGCCGTCAATTCGAAAAACTGCTGACGGAGGAGGACTCCGCTTCAGCCGCGGAACAGCTCGCCATGCTCGGCGTCACACTGCCCGCGGCGGGCACGCTCATCTACGTCTATACGGACGATCCCTACATCGCGACCTTTTTCGCAAGCGCCGAAAAGCTGTTTGCGGGCTACACGAACGCCTTCGAGGTGTTCGCGGACATGGCGGTGATGCTCACCTCGGCGGGGATAGACCTCGTGCGGAAGGAGCTTACGAAACTGCTCGATCAGACGCTCAAGCTCACCGAGACCCGCTTTCCCGTCGCCGCCGTGTCCTTCCGCGGGGATCTCCCGCAGGCATACCGCGCGGCGAAGCAGCTCAGCAAGAACACCATCTTTACGGCGGTCAACTGCGTCGTGACGGAAAGTACGAACGGACAGCTCAAAAAGGTGGTCCGCGACGCGCTTGCGGTCATCGAGCGCGACTACGCGAAGAAACTTTCGGTGCGCTCCGTCGCCGATATGCTCTTTACCTCCGAGAGCCATCTCATGCACGAGTTCAAAGCGGAGCTCCACAAGACGTTCAACGAGTGTCTCACCGAATACCGCATGCTCAAGGCACAGGAGCTCCTCCTCTGCGGCGATATGCGGATCGGCGAGATCGCATACGCCGTCGGCTATAACGACGTCAAATATTTCGGACAGGTATTCAAAGATTTCTTCGGCTGCACGGCGAGCGAGTGGCTGGAAAAGAAAATGCAATGAAGTTCAAACATATCTCCACCAAGTTCATACTGTCCTTCGTCGGGCTTCTTGCCGCCGTCTTCTCCGTCCTGATCGCGGTGTTTTACGTCGGCTTCCGCATCTCGATGAACAACGATATCCGCCGAAGCTCCTTCTCCATGCAGGAGGAGCTGGATCTTGCCGTCACCGACGTCATCAACGAGAGCGCCTATCTCTATGGGCGTATCATGGCCAGTTCGAACGTGGAGCTTCTCCTCACGGTCGCGGACGGAGAGGCAGACCGCGCCCGCAGGACGGAAAGTTTTCAGACCCTCACCCAGCGCGCGGGCGTCGAGGCGGAGTACTTCGACGACGTGGAATTTCTCATCGGGGAGGACCGCTTCTCTCTCCGCGGGAGCGCCCCGCCCGCTCCGGAGAATTATCGCGTGCTCGGGGAACATAAGAACAGGCTCCTCTACGTCGGGAACGTCGAAAACAGCCTCGTCCTCGGCATTTGGTCGAGCGGGGTGGTCAACGGGTTCGAGGGCATCATTCTCTTCTATATGTCCGAGAGCAAAATGGGCGAGATGTGCAATCCCGTCTCGGGCGAAGAGGGGTATTCCTTCATCATGCGCTCGGACGGTTATATCGTTTCGCACATCGACAAGTCGCTCGTGGGCAAGGTCATCGTATTCAGCGACGTCTACGATCCCGCCGCTTCCCCGGGATACAAGACGGAGACGATCAACGGGATGAAGAGCATCGTCGTCACAAAGAGGGCGGAGACCCTCAATTCCCGATACGGCTTCGACAGCTGCATCGTCAGCGTCCTCGACTACAGCTATTATTTCGGCGAGATGGATACGACGCTCGCGATCGTCCTCTGCGTCTCCTTCGCGATGCTCGTCGTCTCGGTGATCATCGCCGTCGTGAGGGCGAGGAGGATCTCAAGGCCCATCAAGCTCCTCAGCGAGAGCATCAGCGCGACGGCGGAACCGACGCGCACCCATGCCTCCGTCCTCCCCGCGGGGGACGAGCTCGTCCAGCTCGAACGCACCTACGACGACATGATGGACAGGATCTACGACCTCGTGGAGAAGACCAAAGAGGATATGCAGCTCCAGCGCAGGCTCGAACTCGAGAGCCTGCAGATGCAGATCAACCCGCATTTCCTCTATAACACCCTCGACGCCATCTCCTGGATGGCACGCATCAAAAAGCAATCCGAGATCGACAGGCTCGTGATGAACCTTGCGCGCTTTTTCCGCCTCTTTTTGCACGGGGGCGACAAGTTCGTCAAGGTCTCCGACGAGATCGCGATGGTGAAGAGCTACCTCGAGATCGAGGCGATCCGCCACCCCGGGAGGGTCACGGTGCACATCGACATGGAGGAGACGATCGGCGGCGAGATGACGCTCAAGCTCATTCTGCAGCCCATCATCGAGAACGCCCTCAAATACGCCTTCGACGGGGGCAGCGGGAATCTCTATATCCGCGCCCGTCCGGAGGGAGAAGACATCGTGTTCGAAGTGGAGGACGACGGGAGCGGGTTCGACGTCCCCGAAGACATCCTCGCGCGGCCCGCGGGCGTGGAGGGGGGATACGGCCTGAAAAACGTCAACGAACGCATCCATCTCCAATACGGCGAGGGCTACGGGCTCACGGTCACCTCGGAAAAGGGGAAGGGGACATGCGTCAAAGCGCGGTTGAAAAAGCTATAAAAAAGAGCGCCTCTCGGGGCGCTTCTTTTTTATGCGGAAATGGCGGTCAGGGCGCAGCTCCGCTCTCCGGGGAGGAGGAAGCGCCGTCCGGAGAGGGGGAAAGGGGGAGCTTCTGCGCCTTCATCTTCGCCGTGAGGCGGTCGAGCCGCCGCGTGACGCTCTTTGCGGTGGCCATGGCGGCGAAGTGGACGCCCACGGCGAGGACGGCGGAGACGGAAAGAAGGGCCCCGATCAGCACGGCGAGCTGGCGGCGGTAGGGCGCGGCGTCCTCGAAGACGGTGAGAAAGAAGGGGGCGTCGTCTATGGCCTCATATTTGAAATATCCGCTGCGGCCGCCCTCCAAGAGGTCTGCATGCGCGGCATTCCCGCCGTAGGCGAAGTACTGCTCTCCGAAGGATAGGAAGGCGACCGCGTCTTCGAATTGTTCCCGCTCGAGGATGAGGTCGTAGAGATTGGACGGAAGGATGTCGGCGAAGATATAGCCGACCGTCTCTCCCGTTTCGCCGAAGACCTTTCTGCAGCTGGTGATGACGCCCATCTCGTCGGGATAGGCGACGTTGTTGTAGATATCCGCGACGCACTCCGTCCTGAAGGAGGTGAAACTCTCGGCGTCTCCCTCAAGGAAGGCGGCGATGCCCGCATTTTGGCGCAGCTCCTCCAAAGCGGGGACCTGCGAGACGCCCGAGGAGGTGTAGATCTTCCCGCTCTCCGAATAGGCGCAGACGCCGTTCATCTTGAGCGAATAATTACAGGTATCGTCGAGCAGACTTGTAAGCGAGGCGTCCGCTCCTCCCGCGAGCTGTTCGATGAGCGTGCCGTTCTGCGAGAGGTTGTAGGTGGATGCAGAGACGGAATTGATGTAGAGTTCGCAGGAGTCCAGCGCCCGCGAGACGCGCTTCCGCCCCACGCTGAAAAAGGCGCTGCTCAGCGTCTTTGTGACCATGACGACGGAAAAGACGTCTACGAACACGATCAGCGTGAACGCGAGGAGCACGATGGGCAGATAGATGTTGCGGAACAGCTTGCGGAACATGCCTTCATTATACCACACAGTCCGCCGTTTTGCAAGAGGCAAGCAGTTTTCTCATCGTTTTTGCTGTTTTACCCTATTTATCTTTCCCGTCCGTTCATCTATAATAATGCTGAGGGATCGTATCGCGATGACCGCAACTTCCGTAAAATGAGAGAACGGAACAGCGGCTTGTCCATAACGTCCCGGAGACAGGAGACAAACGGACGGATCTCCGGGGTCCGGCCGGCCAACAATGAAAAACAAGGAGGAAACTGATATGAAAAGATGGCTTTGCGCGGCGACGTCCGCACTGCTCGGGGGCGCGATCCTGTTCTCGGCTGCCGCATGCGGGAAAGGGGACGACAAGATCAAGGTCAGCATCGGCATGTGGCCCGATCCCACCCTCACGCAGGACGTCAAGATGTATAAGCAGTGGGAGGCCGCGTTCGAGGCGGACTATCCCGAATACGACATCGTGGCGGACAGGTATGAATACAGTGCGGATACGATCACCGCAAAGGCGACTTCGCGCCAGCTTCCCACCGTTTTCCAGACCTACTTCACCGAGCCGCAGAAGCTCATTTCGAACGGTTGGATCGCCGATGTGACCGATGAGCTCGAGGAGCTCGGCTGGCTCGACAAGATCGACGCGAACATGCGCGAAGCCGTCTCCAAGGACGGCAGGTGCTACGGCGTCCCGCGCGACGGCTACGGCATGGGGCTGCTTCTCAACCTCGAAATGCTCTACGACGTGGGCGTCATCGGCAAGAACGGCGACGGCACCTATGCGCTGTACGACGAAGAGGGGAAGCCGCTCTATCCGACGACCTTCGACGAAGTGCGCGAAGTCTCCGAACTCATCGTGGAATCCTACGACAACACCTACGGGCTCGTCATTCTCTCGGCGAACAACAACGGCGGCTGGCAGTTCTCGAACATGGCGTGGAACTTCGGCTGTGAGGCGATGCAGCTAAAGGGCGCCGACGGCAAATACACCGCCAACCTCAACGACGCGGGCGCGGTCAAGGCGCTCGAGTGGATCAGGGACATGGCGGTCGACGAACTCATCTATCCCGACGCCTCGCTCACCTATGCCGACTGGTATGCAAAATTCGGTTCGAGGAACGTCGCCATGGCGTTCTGCGGGAGCGACAGCATCATGCTCCCCGTGACGAACTTCGGGTTCGATAAAGACAAGATCGCCTTCGTTCCCATGCCCACGGGCGACGGTTCGAGCCGCTATTCGCTCTACGGCGGCACTCCTTACGTCTTCCCGAGCTATGCCACGAAGGAGCAGATCAAGGGCGCGCTCCTCTTCCTCAAATACATGGGCCGTTCGCCCGAGACGGACGAGATCTCGCTCAAGGCGATCGAAAAGGGGCACCAGACGGCGAAGAGCAAGGGCATGCCCATCATCCCGACCATCCGCCCGTGGACGAACGCAGAATACCTTGCCGCCGCGAACGCGCTCGACGAGCAATATATCAACGTCAACCTCGCCTATTACGACGATTTCTTCGACACGCTCCCGGAGATGAAGCGCGCGGAGGAACCCTACTATTGCCAGGATATGTACAAGCTCCTTGACGCGGCGATCCAGAACGTTCTTTCCAACAAGGGGACGGCGAACTGCAAGAGCCTCCTCGATACCGCCAACAGCCAATTCCAAAAGGATTTTCTCAATAAAGTCAATTAAGAGGTGCTCGCATGAAACAGGCAAACGCGCTGCCCGAGGACCGCTCCTCCCTTGCGTATAAGGCAAAGCGGCTCTTCAAGCGGAATTGGAGCGGCTGGCTTCTGATGCTCCCGGGGCTCCTGCTCTTTCTATTCTTCGTATGGGCGCCGCTCGCGGAGAACGTCCTTCTCTCGTTCAGCGAGACGAAGGGCTTCGAGTCCGTGGGATTCAACAACTTCGAGAACTATGTGCGCGTGTTTCACGACCCCATGTTCACGAAGGCGCTCGTCAATACCTTCAAATACATCTTCTGGTCCATCATCATCGGTTTTCTCGTGCCCATCGTGCTCGGGCTTCTGCTCAGCGAGGCGGTACACTTCAAGCCCTTCTTCCGCCTCGGCATCTATTTCCCGTCCATCGTCTCTGGCATGGCGGTCGTCATCATGTGGTCCTATCTCTTCGACCCCAACCCCGGGGCCGTCTTGAACCAGCTCTTGACGGCGCTCGGTCTGCCCGTATCCACCTTCCTCTCCGATCCCGATCTCACCATTCCGCTCATCGTCGTCACGATGACATGGCGGGGAGCGGGGGGGACGGTCCTCGTCTATCTCTCGGCGCTTCAGAACATCGACAATTCGCAGTACGAGGCGGCAAGGATGGACGGCGCGGGCGCCCTCGCCCGCATTTGGCACGTCACCCTTCCCCATATCCGGCAGACGATCCGCATGCTCTTCATTCTGCAGATCATCTCCGTCTTCCAGGTCTTCTACGAGCCTCTCGTGATGACCTCGGGCGGTCCCGACGGGGCGAGCGTCTCGCTGCTCCTTCTGAGCTATCAATACGCGTTCCAATCCTTCGACGCGGGCGCAAGCGCGGCGACAGGCGTCATTCTCGCCGTCATCATCATCGCGCTCACCATCGTCTATCTGCGCCTTTCGAGGCCCAAGAAGAATACCGTTTCGCGGAAGTGGAGGAAATATGCAAAAAAGACTGCGCAGTAAAACGAGCGGGATCCTGACCGCCGCCGACTACAAGAGGGGAGGCTTCCGCGTCGTCTATTCCCTGATCCTCCTGATCCTATTCGTCGCCGTCCTCACCGCGCTCATTCCCGTGCTGTGGCTGTTTCTCTCCTCCTTCAAGGAAGCCTCGGAGCTGACGGCGATGCCCTATCATCTCTTCCCGAAGGTGTTCGATCTCGGGAAGCTCGCCGAGGTGTGGGAGATGCTCAACTTCTGGCAGTATTTCCTCAACACGATCATCGTGGTCATCGGCGCGGTGATCTGCTCCGTGGTGTTCAACGGGCTCCTCGCCTATGTATTTGCCATCGTCAAACCGAAGGGATATAAGGTCATGTTCGCGCTCGTGATGGCGAGCTATATGATCCCTTCGCTCCTCTCCATCGTGCCGCTCTACCGGGAGATCATCGACTTCGGGCTGATCGATTCCTACGTCCCGCTCTGGTTCATGTTCGGCGCGAACGCCTACTATGTGATCATGTTCAAAAACTATTTCGAGTCCCTCCCCAAGGCCCTCTTCGAGGCGGCGGAGATGGACCGCTGCGGAAAGCTGCGCACCTTCTTCCGCATCATCGTCCCGATGTCCCGTCCCATCATCGGCGTCGTCGCCATCTTCACGATGACGGCGGCTTGGTCGGACTTTTTGCTCCCGTACCTCGTCCTGAACGACGACAGCATGATGACCGTCATGGTGAAGATCTACAACCTGCAGGCGACGATGGGGACGGTGCAGGGCTTCGGGCCGGATAAGCTGCTCATGCTGCTGACGATCTCGATCATTCCCCAGATCTTCATCTTCGCCATCTTCCAGAAACAGATCACGGGGAGCGCGGCGGCGGGCGCCGTCAAGGAGTAATCTATGGGAAAGAGAGCGGATAAATACATCGAAACGCACGAATGGAGCATCGTCGAGCGGGGGTTCCACAGGGAAAAGAACGCCGTCTCGGAGTCGCTCTTCAGCATCGGGAACGAATACTGCGGACTTCGCGGCTATGCGGAGGAGGGGGCGTCGGCGCCCTCTCTGCAGGGTTGCTACTTCAACGGCATCTATGAATGGTCGGAGAAGGAGACGGAGACGGCGTACAGGGGGATCATACGGCGCGGGCACTACATGGTGAACGCCGCCGATCCCATCCGGACGGAGATCTTCCTCGACGGGGAGAAACTCGACATGGGAAGGTGCGAGATCGGCGGCTTCGAGCGCAGCCTGAGTTTCCGCTCCGGGCTCTACGTCCGCACATTCTCCGTGCGGGGAAAGGGAGTCAAGCTCACTTTCTCGCGCTTTCTCTCCATGACGGATCCCTGCGACCTCTATCAGCGGATCGAGGCGGAGAGCGACCGTCCCGTGTCCCTCGAGGTGCATATGTCGATCGATTTCGGCACGAAGCACTGGGGCAAGCGGGGCAGATGGGAGAAGGTCTCCTCCCGCGCGGAGGAGAGCAGCGCCTGTATCGTCGGCAAGACGCAGTCGACGGGGCAGTACCTCGCCTGCAGGCAGGAGGTGTCTGCGGACGGCGTGTGCACCTTCCGCCCGGAGGAGGGCGCGCTCTCGGCGGGCGTGTGCGTCACCGCCGTGATCGGGGGAAAATTCACCCTCACAAAGCACGTCGCATGCTATGCCGACAAGACGGGCGGGACGATGGGGGAGATGCCCTCTTCCGCCCCCTCAAAGAGCTACGAAGCCGCCCTCGCGGAGAATGTTGCCTACTACGACCGCTTTTGGGCGGAACGGGATATCGTCATTGAGGGCGACGAGGAGAATCAGCAGGGGATCCGCTTCTGCATCTTCCAGCTCGGGCAGACCTATCACGGCGCGTATCCGACGGACAACATCGGCGCAAAGGGGCTGACGGGCGAGGCATACAGCGGCCACGCCTTTTGGGATACGGAGACCTATTGCCTTCCCTACTACCTCTTCAACGACCCCGCCGCCGCGCGCGATCTGCTCCTCTTCCGCTATCACACCTTGGGGCAGGCCAAAGAGCGGGCGAAGATGCTCGACTGCAAGGGGGCATGCTATCCCATCGCCACCCTCAACGGCAACGAGGCGTGCGATCTGTGGCAGCATGCGAGCCTGCAGTTCCAGCCCTCGACGGGCGTCGCCTACGGGATCCGTCACTATGTGAACGTGACGGGAGACGAAGGGTTCCTCATCGACTACGGCATGGAGATGCTGCTCGAGATTTCCCGCTTCCTCCGCTCGCGCGGGGAGTACGGCGCAGACGGCAGGTTCGGCTATTTCTGCGTCATGGGGCCCGACGAGTTCCAGATGATGGTCAACCACAACTGCTACACCAATTACATGGCGAAGAAGACCTTCGAATACACCGTCGAATGCTTTGAAAAATACAAAGACCGCGCGCGTGTCAGCCCCGGGGAGGGGGAGCTTGCCGCCTTTTCCGCATGCGCGGAGAAGATGTATATCCCGTACGACGAGGAGAGAAAGCTCTTCGAACAGCACGACGGATTTTTCCGTCTTCCCCATATTGAGGTCAAGGATATCCCCGCGGAGGAGTTCCCGCTCTACTACCACTGGAGCTACGACAGGATCTACCGCAACGACATGATCAAACAGCCCGACGTCCTCATGCTGATGCTGCTCCATTCGGGCGATTTCAGTTTGGAGCAGAAGCGCGCCAATTACGAGTATTACGAGCCGCGCTGCATCCATGAGTCCTCCCTTTCGCCCTCCGTGCACTCCATTCTTGCGAGCGAACTCAAAAAGGAGGACGAAGCCCTCGGGTTTTTCGGCTTTGCCGCCCGTCTCGACCTCGACGACTACAACCGCAACACCGCGGAGGGGCTCCACACGACCTCCATCGCCGCGGCATGGCTGAACATCGTCTATGGGTTCGGAGGAGTGCGCAGCGACAACGACCTGCTCGTCCTTGCGCCCTCCATTCCCTCGATCTGGCGGCGCTATGCCTTCAAACTGCAATATAGGGGGCGCGTCATCTCGGTGGACGTGCAAAAGGGGAAGGCCTCGATCTCCGTGGAGGGAGAAGCGCTTCGGGCGATCGTCTTCGGCAGGGAAGAGACCCTCTCGGGCACGCGGGAATTTGCGCTATGAACGTCCGGAGAGAGCGGAGCGGAAAAGACCGCCGGCCGCGGCCGGCGGGGGAATGGGGGAAATGAGATGAAGTACAGGGCTGTCATCTTCGATTTGGACGGCGTCATCTGTTCCACCGACGAGTATCACTTCGCGGCGTGGAAACAGCTCGCCGAGGCGATCGGCGTCACCGACTTTTCACGGGCGGACAGCGAGCTCCAGCGGGGCGTATCGCGCATGGAGAGCCTCGAGATCATCCTCAGAAAGAGCGAAAGGCGCTTTTCGGAGGAGGAGAAGATCGCGCTCGCCGAACGAAAGAATCAAATTTACAGGTCCATGCTGGAGGGAATGTCCGAAGCGGATCTTCCGGGGAGCGTCCGCACGACGCTCTTCGCCCTCAGAGAGAGGGGACTCAAGCTCGCCATCGGCTCCTCGAGCAAAAACACGGCGTTCATTCTCGAACGGCTCGGGCTCGGCGGCTTTTTCGACGCCGTTGCCGACGGCAACATGATCTCCCGCGGCAAGCCCGATCCCGAGGTCTTTTTGAAGGCCGCCGAACTTTTGGCGCTTGAGCCTTGTAACTGTCTCGTCGTCGAAGACGCGGTCGCGGGCATTCAGGCGGCGCTTGCGGGCGGTTTCGGCGCCGCAGGCCTCGGCGGCGCGGCAAAATTCGAGGGGACGACCTACCCGCTCTCCTCCCTTTCCGACCTCCTTGCGATCGTGACCTGATCGCTTTTGCCCGATCCCGAGAACCTTCCACAAAACGGTTTTCCGATGGCATTCTCCCAAATCCTCCCATTCATACGGCGAGAAAGCGATCAGACGACCAAACAGCCCGCCGAAGTTCGGCGGGCTGTTTCCATGCGCCCCGCGTGAGCCGAGTGTAAAACGTTGAATGTAAAATTTCCCGTACCGATTGCCGATATCGGCAAAAATCATGGAAATCAGGGGCGATAACTCTTGCTTTCTTGCCGATTTTGTGCTATACTTATCGTGAGGTGATTTTGAATGAAGTATCTGTCCGTAACCGAAACGGCGAAGAGGTGGAATTTGTCCGAACGGAGCGTTCGGAACTACTGCGCGCTCGGGAAAATCGACGGCGCTTTTCTGACGGGGAAGACGTGGAACATTCCCGAGGACGCAGAAAAGCCAGACCGTATCAATAAAAAATCGACCGCCCCCACCACGCTGTTGGAAGTGCTGACCGCCGAGAAAAACGCGAAACTTTCGGGCGGGATCTATCATAAAGTCCAGATCGA
>CANPZH010000027.1 GCA_947589335.1 uncultured Clostridia bacterium
TCGGTCACCGTTCGCGCGGCAAATGCGCTCACTCACCATAAGCCGCCGCCGACAGCCCACAGGGCTGATCGGCAGAAAGGCGCCTTATGACCCTTTCAGGGACAGCAAGGGGGTGAATGCGAATCCATTCCTCAATTACGTCATTCTGAGCCGCGCAGTATGCGCGTGTCGAAGAATCGCACCTTATTACGATGCGGTCCATGTTTCGACAAGCTACTTCGTCGCATGCGCTCCTCGTGCCGCCCAAGGAACCATGACAGTAATAAGGCGGGACAACATGACGTAAAAAAAGCACAGGGCAGGGTGACGTAAAAGGGACAGCAAGAAGGGGAACGCTACAAAAAAATGAAAGTAAAAAAGTCCGGAAAGACGTAAGAAACCTAAAAACCCCAAAACCTACAAATCCCAATAACCTCAACAACCTACAAACCCCAACAACCTCAAACACCAAAACAACGGAAACAACGGAAAAAACGTAAAGGCTCACATCCATACAAAAAATCAACATTGAAAGGAGAAATTATGAAAGGCTTTTGGAAAGCGCTTGCCGTGGCGGGGCTCGTGCCCGTGATCGCCGCGGGAGCAAGCAGTTGCGTCACGATGAAACCCAACGAAGATCTCAACGATCAGATGGGCGAAGTCCTCGAAGGGGTCGACTTCTCCGCAGGGAACGACTACAAGGGCTCCCTGCAGATCATGGTCATGCGCACCCAGTCGGAACAGGACAACATCAAAGCATTCGTCGACTCCTTCAAAGTCGCATACCCCAACATCGACGTGAGAGTGGATACTTCCGCGAACTATCAGGAAGACCTCATCCTCCAACACGCCTATGCGACCAGCCAGGATAAATACGACGAGATGCCCGATGTGCTTTGGCTGAGCAACGAAGACGTTCCCACCTATGTCGCCAAAGGCATGCTCATGCCGATCTCCTATTTCGGGGAACAGGACAAGAATTTCTCCTTCGACTCCCTCGTGCCGACGATGGTGAAAGACGCCTCCTACGACGGGCAGGTCTACTTCATGCCCCGCGACTACAACCAGATCACGACCTTCTACAACAAGACGATCTTCGAAAAGGCAGGGGTGCCCGATCCCGGAACGTACAAGGACGAGAACGGTCAGGTCCGCGCGATGACGAAGGCGGAGTTCACCGATATGATCGAGAAGGTCGCAAAGTGGATGCGCGAGACCAAGGAGACCACTCCCGCCGGCAAGAAGTACGAAGACGGCCGCGCCCTCGAGATCCAGGCGTTCTGGAACTCCCTCAACTACGCGGTCTTCAAGGGCAACGGCGCCGAGCTCGTGAACGGCGACGGCTACATCGACCTCGAATCCGACGCCGCGCTCAAGACTCTCTACACCTTCTGGGATCTCGCCTATAACGACATCTGCGCCCGCATGACCGACGTCGGCATGTCCACGCACAACCTCTTCATCCAAGGGATCGGCGCCGTCTGTTTCGACGTCCGCTCCTCCCTGAGCGACATCGTCAAGTCCACCGACAGGATCCCCGGCGTGTGCGAAACGCTCGGCGTCGCTCCCTTCCCGAACCTCTCCGACGGCGAATATTACGTCGGCGCGGGCTGCTCGGGCTACGGCATGTACCGCAATTCGGACGATCCCACGGCGGCATGGCTCTTCCTGAAGCACGTCGTCAGCGAATCCGGCCAAAACGCCTTCTGCCAGACGGGCAACGGCTGCCCCGTGCTCAAGTCGATGTTCGACGACAAGACCGCGACCTGGAAGAACATCAAGGCGGAGAATCCCGCGCTCTACGCGAACCTGCCCGCAGATTTCGACCACGACGCATTCGTCTATGAGTACGAACAGGCGGGGCTCACCCTCGACTATCTCGACAAGGTCCCGCTCGGCGCACAGCAGGCGGTCACCGAGGAGATGCGCGTTGCCGTCATCAATGTCGTGACGAGCACGCCTTACGACGCAAACATCAACTTCGTCTATCAGCATATGAAGAACCTCCTGGAGTCTTCCATCGAGAAGATGAACGACGCCATCGCCAAAGAGAAGGCGAAGGAAGAGGCAAAAGAGGAGGAAAAAGACGAGGCGAAGGACGAACAGGGCGACGGGCAGCAGACGGAAGGCAATGCGGAGGGCGAAGGCGCATAACGCCGCCCTCCCGAAGATATGGTAAAAGCAAAGAAACAACTCAGCGTGCAGGAGCAGTTCCGCCGCAGCGCAATGATCCGTAGGCTCAAGAGCGACCTCGTCTGCTACATCTTTCTGCTGCCGTTTTTCGTGGGCGCGGTCGTCTTTACGGCTTATCCGATCATCCTCTCCTGCGTTTACAGCTTCACCGACTTCAACGGCGCTTACGCGACGGAGTGGGGGATCTTCAACTTCAAGGCGCTCTTCGATTTCAGCCTGCTCGGCGAGGCGAAGAACGTGTTCACCTCGCTCGGACTCACTTTCCTCTATGTCATCGTCAGCTCGACGGTGTCGCTCACGCTCTCCTATGCGTTTGCGCTGTTCGTGCGGAGGAAGATCCCCGGCATCAAGGTGATCCGCGTCCTGTGCTACCTGCCCTGCCTCATTCCGGGGCTTGCGAGCGGGTTCCTCTGGACCGATCTCTTGGGCTACGGCACGGCGACGGCGACGAGGCCTGCGAGCTACGGGCTCTTCAACACCTGGCTCACCAATCTCGGGCTGCCCGCGTTTCCCTTCTTCTCCGACGCCAACACGGCGATGTTCACCCTCATTCTGACGGGCATCTGGGGCGTCGGCGGGGGAATGATCATGTGGCTTGCCGCATTCGAGAACATTCCTCCCGATCTGTACGAAGCCGCCGATCTCGACGGCGCGAGCTACATGCGCAAGCTCTTCTCGATCACCATCCCGCTCTCCTCTCCCATGATCTTCTACAACCTCGTCACGGGGCTGATCGCGGGGCTGCAGGTGTTCGGAACGTATGCAACGTACGGCGTCGGCGAAGGCGGGAGCCTCTATTTCATCGCGATCCGCATTTACACGACGGCGTTCAAGTCGCCCTATAACTTCGGGCTCGCCTGCGCAGAGGGCTGGCTGCTCTTCATCATCATTGCGGCGCTGACCCTCTTGCTCTTCAAAACAACGAATTGGGTGCATTATGGAGACGAAAATTAACGAATCTGCGCCCCTTGCGGCGCCCGACAGCAACAGTCTGCAGAAAAAGACCAAGACGGCGAAAAGGGTGCTCCTGGCCGTGAAGTATGTGCTCTCCGCGCTGTTCGTCATCATCCTCATCTTTCCCTTCCTGTTCATGATCATGAAGAGTTTCATGTCCGCAGAGGAGACCATGACGGGCGTGCCGGTCCATTTCTTCCCGCAGCATTTCACGTTCGCGAACTATGCGATCATCGGGCAGTTCATGCCCAACCTCATCAACACCCTCATCATCATCGCGATCAACGCGACGTTTATCCCGCTGTCCGCGTGCTTCGTCGCCTTCCCTCTGGCGCGGAGGAACTTCACGGGGAAAAAGGTCGTGTTCTCGGTCATCATGTCTACGATCATGATCCCGAGCACCGTCCTCATGATCCCTTCCTACATCCTCTTCCGCCAGTTCGGGTTCTACGATAAGCTCGTCTCGCAGTGGATCGGCGCCTTCTGGGGCGGCGGCGCGCTCAACATCTTCCTCGTCATCCAGTTCATGCGCGGCTTCCCGCGGGAGATGGACGAGGCGGCGAGGATCGACGGCGCAAACGACTTCCAGATCTTTTTCTACATCATTCTGCCGCTCTGCTCGAATATCATTCTGTTTATTGCAATCACGGCGGTGAACGGCTACTGGATGGACTTCCAGGGACCTCTCCTCTATCTCAAATCGGAGAGCAAGTACACGGTCGGTCTGGCATTCTACTATTTCTACAACGACCTGCTCTCACAGGGCAGCGTCATCGCGAACGAGGCGAGAGTGCAGCTCATGGCGATGTCCGTCTTCATGTCCATCGTCCCCATGCTGCTCTACTTCCTCTTCCAGGACAAGATGATCGGCGGGATCAAACTCGGCGCCGTCAAGGGGTAATATGAAGCGGATCACGGCAACATCATTGGCGATATGTCTGCTCGGCGCGGCCTTGGGCTGCGCCGCAGGCTGCGGGCCCGAGGACCCGGAGACCGAAAAACCCGATCCCGGGCCGCAGGGCGGAGGAACGCAGAGCGGGACCGAGGTCGATACCTCCTTCCACGCCCTCTCGGAAGGCGGGGAGGGGCAGACCGGCGGCGGGGAGACGTATGTTCTCACCGTCGGAAAGCCCGCCGAAAAGCGCAACTATCTCTCGGTGGATTTCGAAGCCTCCGTCGCCGTCAGGGGCGAGATCGCCTACACGGCCGGCGGGAGCGCGCACACCGAGGATTTTTATGCGCTTGCGGGCAAGAACGACTTCCGCCAGATCCTCGACTATTACGGCGAATACGGCGGCATCGAGACGATCGATTCCCTCTCCTTCCTCTCCCTCACGGGCGAGGCGGGAACGGTGAAGGTGAACTCCGTCTCGATCGCAAACCACGCGATCGACTTTTCGGGCATCCGCTTTACCGACAGCGAGGTGGAGCCGCAGCTCCAACTCTATCTGAAAGGGGAGCAGATCAACGTCGGCTGCACCCTGAAATCGGGGGGCGCGATCAACTGGCTCTCCAGTCCCGAGGCCGTCGCGAGCAGAATGAGCGCTCCGGACGGCGACCAGCAGCAGGATACCTACTACGTCGGCACCAAAAAGGACGCCGAGGCAAAGGCGAACTTCCGCGCCGTCGTCACGGAGGGGAACGAAGTCAATCTCGTCAACACGGCGGACAACGGGCGGCTCATCCAGCAGTCCTACTATGGCGCCCTCGACGACGAGAACTATCAGAGCGAGCTCTATAACGGCGCCGTTTGGCCCTACAACCCCGTGCAGGGAGGGAGCCAGACGAACAAACACAGCCTTTTGACGGATGTGCGCGTCTCGGACGGCGAGATCTATATCAAGACCCGCCCGCTCGACTGGGCGAAGGACAAGAGCATAACGCCCTCCTATATGGAGAACCGCTATACGCTGCAGAAGAGCGCCTCGGGGATGGAATATGTCCGCGTCGAGAACAAGTTTACGGATTTCTCGGGCTATCGCCACGGCAATCCCCGCCATCAGGAGCTCCCGGCGTTTTACTGCATTTCCCCGCTCGGACGCGCGATCTACTACACGGGCGCGGCTCCCTTCACGGGCGCGGCCCTCTCCGAGAGCGCAGATCTCGGCTTCTGGGGCGCTCCCCAGCCCCCCGAGAGCCATCTCTCCTGCGATGAGAACTGGATCGTCTGGGCAAACGAGGACGATTGGGGCGTGGGACTGTATGTCCCCGACGTGACCTCCGTGCTCGCGGGAAGATACAACTACGACGTCAATTTCTGGACGCTGTTCAAAAACGGCGCCTACCGGGCGGGCACGACCTGCTACTGCGCCCCCCTCGCCACCCTTGCGCTTCAGAGCTACACGGCATTCGAATACAGCTACTATCTCTCGGTCGGGAGGGTGGAGGAGAGCCGTGCGCTGTTCTGCTCCCTGAAAGAGGGCGGAGCCTCCAACGGGGACCTCGCCGGCAAGGCGGCATGGTAACGATAAGGAGAACATCATGAAACATCTTTGGAAGATACTCTGTCTTACGCTCGGGCTCGCAATGATGCTTGCGGGCTGCGGTGAAACGGTGCCTCCGCCCGGCGGCGGGACCGGCTCCGAACAGCTCGGCCAAGGGGAAGGGCCCGGTCAGGGCGAAGGGCCCGGCCAAGGGGAACAGCCCGGTCAGGGCGAAGAGCCCTCCCCCGTCCCCGACGACAGCGAGGCGTGGGCGCTCCTCTCGGAGAAGGAAAAGACGATCGCGAGCCTCTGTGCGACCGACGACTTCGGGCGCATGGTCACGGTCTCGGGAAAGGAGGACGGCAGCAAGTACGTCGGCCTGTTCTTCTTCCTCTGGAACGGCTCCATCGGCCAGCCCTCGGGCAAGATCCAAGACATCTCCAACGGCTACGGCGGCGACTACGAGACCTTCAAGGCGGCAGTCGAGCGCGGAGAGATCCAAGCGGGCGGCGGTAAGACGGACGAGCCTGAGCCCAAGGACATCCCCAACGACACGATCTTCTGGGGCAAGCCCATCTGGGACTACTATTCGCAGGACGACGAATGGGTGGTACGCAAGCAGATCGAGATGCTCACGATGGCGGGCGTCGACTTCCTGTTCTTCGACGTGACGAATTTCTATTACGACGAAAATATGCACGCCTGGAGCGGATTCTATGAGAACGCCGCAAACGTCGTGCTCAAAGTCATCGCCGAATACCGTGCGGCCGGCTGGGACGCGCCGCAGGCGATGTTCTATACCAACAGCAACGACTATCAGGCGGTCAAGACGATCTACAAGACCTTCTACGAAGGGAACAGATTCCCGGACGCCTTCTTTGCCCCCAACGGCAAGCCGATGATCGTGATGACCGCGGCTTCCCGCGCGAAGCTGGCGGCGGGGGAGGCGGGCAGCGAAGATAAGACCGTCTCCGACTATTTCGAATTCAAAAACACCGTCTGGCCGAACGACGGAAAGACGGAGATCGACCCGAACAGTTTCTCCTGGATGGAGAAGTATTCGCAGTACGGCACCTACCTCGTCAACCGCGGCGGCATGGTGAACGTCTCCGTGGCGCAGCATACCAACACCTGGAAGTTCAGCGATATGACGAAGAACTTCGGCAGGGGGTACGACTACAAGACGCAGCAGAACGTCACGGCAAATGCGCGGAAGGGGACCAACTACCAGTTCCTTTGGAATCAGGTCCTCGGCAGCAAGGAGAGCGTGAACACGGTCGCCGTCACGGGCTGGAACGAGTGGATCGGCGGCGCCTTCGACCATGAGGGCGACACGAAGTGCGCTCCCTTCACGGTCGATACCTTCAACGAGGAGTACTCGCGCGACCTCGAGCCCTGCTACAACGGCTACGGCGACAACTTCTATCTGCAGACGGCGCAGAACATCAAGGCGTTCAAGTACGCAGAGGGCTACAAGGGCGTCTCCAAGCCGGCAGAGACCCTCAGGGTCGACGACCTGCTCGACTACAACGTCTGGGAGGCGCTTCCCATGCACTATCTCGACTTCAAGGGCGAGTGCATCGAGAGGAGGCACCGCGGCTGGCTCGCGAACATGATGCTGAAGGACAATACCAACCGCAACGACATCGTCCGCGTCATCACCACGCACGACAGCGAGAACCTCTACTTCCGCATCGAGACGGACGCAGACATCACCCGCTACACGGAGGGCGATACGGGCTGGATGAACATTTTGCTCTCCACGGGCGAGGAGACGGGACTTCCCGCACACCGCTATGTCATCAACCGCACGCTGAACGGCAACGATTCGGGCGTGTTCGAGCGCATGCAGGACGGGACCTACCGCGAGATCGGCAAGGCGAAGGTATACTATCTGAGCTACGTCATGCAGGTCTCCGTGCCCCGCTCCCTCTTCGGGCTCGGGGAGGGGACGCCGTCCTTCTCCTTCAAGGTGTGCGATAACATCTCGGATCCCGAGGACGAACTCAGCTACTACACCACGGGCGACTCCGCTCCCATCGGCAGATGGAGCTGGAAATACGGATTTTGATCCATCGGAGGAACTATGAAAGTTTTCAAATCATTGATGATCGGCGCACTCTCTCTTCTGCTGGCGTTCGGCGCGGCTGCCTGCGGCACGGAGGAGCAGGGCAAAACCCCGGGCGGGACCGAAACTCCCGGCGGGACCGAGAACCCCGGCGGGACCGAAACCCCGGGCGGGACCGAGAACCCGGGCGGGGAAGATCCCGCAGGCCCCGGGCAGACCGAACAGGAGGACAACAGCGGTATGGTCTACGACAGGTACGACCTCAAAACCTATCTCTATCCCCTCTGGGAGGGGACGACGGTGTACAACGAGACGCTCTGGTTCGCGGACGAACGCTCCGCTCCCCTCATGTACACCCCCGACACGGTGCTCAAGGTCACTTCCTACGACCTCAAGACCGTCTACGAAGAGAACGTCGACTACAAGGTAGAGGGCAAGAACCTCGTCCTCACGGACGGCTCCAAGATCCCTTACATGACGCCGGACGAATACATCAAGAGTACGCAGAACGGGACGCTCAACGTTCCCATCACCGATGAGTTCGGGCACGCTCTCGGCCATGTGTATGCGGCGGAGGGCTCCGATATCGTCGCGCGGCAGGTCGTCGTCACCTACACCCACTCCGAGCAAAACGCGTGGGGGAAATGCACCGTGCAGACGGAGAAGATCTCCCGCGCCATCGAAAAGCTCGAGGCGGGGGAGACGCTCAAGGTCGTGTTCTACGGCGACTCCATCACCGTGGGCGCGAATTCCAGCAAATTCGTCAATTATCCGCCCTATGCGGAGTCCTATGCCGACATGGTCAAGTCCTATCTCGAGGCGCGCTATCCCTCGGCGACGGTCGACTTCAAGAACAACGCCGTCGGCGGCACCGATTCGACCTGGGGCACCGGCAAGCCGATGGGGAATCCCATCGTCGATAATCTCGACGGCGGCGGAGATCACTTCAAGGTCCGCGTTGCCGACGAACATCCCGATCTTCTCTTCATCGCCTTCGGAATGAACGACTCCGCCTCCGCGCCCTACGGCTATGAGGCGAACATCCGCACGATGGTGCAGCGGGCGAAGGAGGCGAATCCGGACGTCGAGATCGTGCTCGTCTCGGGCATGATCGCACACCCCGGCACTCCCTTCAACAACAAGAACTATATGATGTATGAGAAGTCTCTTCTGACGGTCGCGGGCGAGAACGAGCATGTCGCGGTCGCGCAGGTGTGGACGAACGTCAACGCCGTCTATGAAGAGCTCGGCAAACGCTTCCAGGACTGCACGGCGAACAACGCCAACCATCCGAACGACTTCATGATGAGAGTGTACGCGCAGACGATCCTGCAGGCCCTCTTCGGCGACGGCTATATCAAGGCCATCTGATCGCGCAATCGGCGCCGCGTGTCTGTTCGCACTGCGGGCAGACACGTTTTTTTGGACGCGGCAAAGGAGACTTACATGCAGACGCAACGCAAACCGGAGGGGCGCCTCTCTTTTACGCAAGAACTGAACGAGGACAGGGTCAACTGGTACGGACGGGTGCGCGCCGGCGGAGAGGGGACGGACTTTTCCAACTCCGCCGCGGGGTTCGAGGTCTCCTTCCGCGGGAGCGTCCTCTATGCGGACATCCGTTCCGCCTCTTCCGCCGCCCCCGATGAGGCGGCGGGGAGCGCATACGCCTATGTGTTCACGGACGGAGAACGGGACTTTCACCTCGCCCGCAAGATCAAGTTTTCTCCCTCGGAGCACGCCCTCCGCTACTGCCTTGCGGAACTTCCGCAGGGCGGGCACACGGTGCGGCTCCTCAAATGCACCGAGCCGAAGTTCGGAACGGCGGCGCTTGTTGGGCTCGAGACGGACGGGGAATT
Source organism: uncultured Clostridia bacterium (assembly GCA_947589335.1). Classification (GTDB taxonomy): domain Bacteria; phylum Bacillota; class Clostridia; order Christensenellales; family Borkfalkiaceae; genus Gallimonas. The sequence goes on from CANPZH010000027.1 coordinate 9,474, forward strand.
TCTCCCTCCTCCCGAAAAGCCCTCCCTCAAGGTCGAGATCCTCGGGGATTCCATCCTCAGCGGGAGCGAGTGCATGCGCATGACGGAGGCGGACAGCGTGCGCACGCAGAGCGAGAACTCCCTCGCGAGCTACGGCTTTGTCGCGGCGGAACTGCTCGGCGCGCAGGTCTCGGCGGTCACCCGCTCGGGCGCGCTCGTCAGCGGATATCGCGATCTCGCGTCCATTCCGCAGTACTACGGCGTATACGGCCAGTTCGACCCGACGCCGTGGGACTTCGGCCGCTTCCGCCCGGACATCGTCATCGTCGACCTCGGCTCGAACGATCGGTTCGCCGCCGCGCCCGACGGCTTCGTCTCGGAGCGGTACCTCGGCTTTTTGCGGCTCATCCGCGCGCGGAATCCCTCAAGCCTCATCGTCGTCTGCGAGGGGGCGATCCTCCTCCTTCCCGAACTTGCGGAAGGGGTCGTGCGGGATTTCACCGAGGCCGAGGACGGCAACATCCGCTGTTTCCATCTGCCCTGCCGCCACGTCACCGCCGGACATCCGACGGAGGCGGAACACAGGGCGAACGGGGAGGCGCTCGCGGAATTTCTCCGCGCGGAACTCCCGCATTTGAAAATCAACCGAAAAAATGGATCGCATGACTGAATTTTTGAAGGAAATGTCCCGGAAAGCGGGAGGCTGCGCTGCGGCGGTGTACCGCGGCGGACGGCCGCTGTTCGTCGGCTGCGAGGGAATGGCGTCCGGAGGGATCCCCGCCGATGAACATACCGCCTTCCGCCTCGCCTCGATGACGAAACCGCTGACGGCGGCTGCCGCGCTGCTCTGCGCGGAGGAGGGGCTTCTCTCCCTCGACGACCCCGTCAGCCGCTATCTTCCCGCCTTCCGTGCTCCGCGGCTGGCCGTAAAGACGGCGGAAGGATACACCGCGGGCGCGCAGACGGAGTGTTTCACCGTCCGCGCTCTGCTCACGCACTCCGCAGGCGTCGGCGCGGGAGGATCGGGCGACGTCCAGCTCGAGGCCGTCAAGCCGCGGGAGGGGGACACCCTCGCCTCCGCGGTGGAGCGGTATGCGGAGGTATTGCTGGAATTTGCGCCCGGCACTGCGCAGATGTACAGCCCGGTCATCGGGTTCGACATCGTCGCCCGCATCGTCGAGATCGTCTCGGGCATGCCCTACGGAGAATTTCTCGGAAAGCGCATCACGGGGCCTCTCGGCATGGACCGCACCTCCTATCTTTTGACCGATTACCCGGAAGGCGGGCTCGCCTCCACCTACACGGATGAGGGCGGCGTCTTGCGCGAGGAACGCCCCGAAAGCAATTTCGGCGACTTCCCCGCGGGGTACACAGGAGGCGGCGCAGGGCTCATCTCCACTTTGGAAGACTACGTCCGCTTTGCCGAGACCCTCCGTCTCTCGCGGAAGGGAGAGGGGCTCCTCTCGCGGGAGAGCGCACTCGAGCTGTCCCGCCCGCAACTTGCGAAGGAGGTCGTCGGCATCGAAGACGGCTCCTTCAACTGGGGGTTGGGCGTGCGCGTCCTCCCCAAAACGACCGAATATCAGCCTCTTCCCGCGGGTTCGTTCGGCTGGAGCGGCGCCTACGGCACCCACTTCTGGGTAGATCCCGCGAACGATCTGGTCGCGGTCTATATGCACAACTCCCACACCTACGGCGGCGCGGGCGCGCCCCATACCGTCGCCTTCGAACGGGCGGTGACGGAAGAATTTATATCCGGAGGAAAGAGAATATGAACAAGCGGTTGGCGTCCATCGCACTGGGCGCGGCAATGTCTGCGGTGTGCCTTGCGGCATGCTCTTCGCCGTCCGGCGGGACGGACGCGGAGGACTTCATCAAAGCGGTCTCCCCGGAAGAGGAGAGCGAAGTCTGCCTCGCGAACGACATCGTCGACGACTACTTCAAGAACTACGAAAAGTGCTATGCGGAGAAGTATTTCGACAACGGCGACCAGTACTTCATGAAGCCGCTCACGCTCTCGTGGAGCAGCAAGGAGCCCGCGCTCTACTACACCGTGAAGCTCTCCCGCAAGAAGGACTTTTCCGCCGTGGACTATGCGACCGTCACGACGGAGACCTCCGTCTCGGTCGATCCCGGCGAGCTGTACGTCGCAACGACCTATTACTGGCAGGTGCGGGCGGAGTTCGAAGACCGCTCCGTCGATTCCCGCGTCTTCCGCTTCGGGACCGCGGATACGATCCGTGCGATCACGATCGAGGGCGTCTCCAACACCCGCGACCTCGGCGGCGCGGTCACCGCGGACGGCAAGCATGTGAAGCAGGGGATCGTCTACCGCGGCGCGCGGCTCGACGGCGTGACCGAGCTCGGCAAACAGCAGGCGAAGAAGTTCGGCTTCCGTACCGACCTCGACCTTCGCGGCGTGGGAGAGGGCGTTCCCAACCCGCTCGGGTTGGAGAATTACATCCAGATCTCCGCGCCCTTCTATAACGGGTGCCTCGAATCGTACAACTGGCCCGCGCTCTCCTCGGAGATCAAAGTCTTCGCGGACAGGGCGAACTATCCCGTCTTTTTCCACTGCTCCGTCGGCAGAGACAGAACGGGCTCCCTCGCCTTCCTGCTCTATGCCCTCCTCGGCGTGAGCGAGCAGGACATCTACCGCGACTATGAGTTCTCCGTTCTCTCGGAGATGGGCTGTCTCGACAAGACCCCCGTCTCCGACCTCGTGAACGCGCACATGAACTACCTCGTCAGCCATATCAAGTGGTACGGGAAGGGGAATCTGCAGGAGAATTGCGAGCAGTTCCTCCTCGAAACGGGTGTGACGGCGGAGGACATCGCCGCGATCAGAGAGATCATGCTGGAGGACTGAGATGAAGAGACAGATCATGTTCATGTTGGCAGCGGGGATATTTGCCGCCGCAGCGGGCGGGGCGATGCCCCTCTCGGCACAGGCTGCGTCCTTTAAGGAATACGGCGGAGAGATCCCCGTCGTGGAGAACGTCGAGGGCGTCTCCCGCTATTCCAAGGAGACCGAATGGCAGGTCCTCACGACGGAGGAAGCGGAGGCGGCGGGCGTGAAGCGCTCGGACGGCAGCTATGTGGCGCGTGCCGCCCTCAATCAGGCGAACGGCGGGTTCACCCTCGACTTTTCGTCGCAGGAGATCCCCATCTATTCCGTCGAGACCATCGATTTCCGCGTCCGCGCCCCCAAGGGGACCGCGGAGATCCGCATTTCGGTCGATCTGTCCACCCGCTGGGTCATGCGCTATAAAGTCGCCGTCACCGACGTGGGGAAGTTCATCAAGATCTCCCTCGGTGCCGACGGGACCAACTTCTGGGAAGCGGACGGCTTCACGATGGATTCGCTCGCGAACGCAGAGGGGAATCTCGGCGCGTTCGAGCTCATGTTCTATACGACGATGCCGGGCGCAGACGTCTATGCCTATCTCGACAGCGCCTCCGTCGTCTCCCGTCCGCAGGACGACGAAGCTCCCGTCATCGACTACGACGGGGGAACGGAGGTCGTCACCTCCGCGGGCAGACACTTCGGCACCGTCTTTTCCGCGACGGCGTACGATGAGTACGAACAGCGCGCGGTCGACGTGGAGTACATCTTCTCCGATGGCGCCGTGGACGCATCGGGCAACCTGCTCGAGGGGGATCATACCCTGATCATCCGCGCGGCAGACGCCTCGGGGAACACGCGGGAGATCGCGGTCTCGCTGCATGTGGGCGCAAAGGATACGGCCGCGCCGGAGATCTCCTTCCCCGGCGGAGAGATCGGGCAGGTAAAGACGGTCGTCGGCGCTTATCCCGATATCCGCGCGGTCGGAACGGACAACATCGACCGCGTGACGGTGGAGGAGAGCTGGTCGGAAGGCGCGCTCGACGAATTCGGCAGGCTGACCCTCGGGGAACACACCTGCGTGCTGAGCTGTACGGACGGCACCGGAAACCGTACCGAGAGGACGATCCGCTACATCGTCACGGCGGAGAGCGAACCCATTGTGCCTGCGGAGGAGCCCGAGGAAAAGGGCTGTGGCGCAGTCGCCCTCGACGGAGGATTTGCGCTCTTGGTCCTCGGCGCGGCGCTCGTCTGCTGCAAGAAGCGCAGATGACGAAAAATTTCAGCGGAACATGGCGTTCCGTATCGCGATATTCCGCCCTTTGACTTGTCGGCGCGGCGCGGCTTTCTGCCGCGCCGCGCCCGCATATATTGGCGGAAATGAGATTCCTCCTCCCTTCGGTCGTCGGAATGACGTAGGGTGGAAGGCGCTCGTCGGAATGACGTGGAGAAGGACGATCGTCGGAATGACGTGGGGGAGACGCTCTCGCTGTCCCTGAAAGGGAAAGTGCCTGAGCGCAGCGAAGGCAAAAGGGTTTAACAAACTTCAAAAAACCCCTCAGTCGCTTTGCGACAGCCTTGCGGCGGCAGGGACCGCCGCAAGGCCCGTCGCGGTTGCCACCGCTCCCGTCACGGCACCGCTCACAGTGCAC
>CANPZH010000028.1 GCA_947589335.1 uncultured Clostridia bacterium
CCTCAACGTCGAAAAGAAGCGGCTCGACCAGGTGCTCGCGAACGAGGAGATCCGCACGATCATCTCGGCGCTCGGCGCGGGGATCGGGAGCGAGTTCAACCTCGATAAACTCAACTATCACAAGGTCATCATCCTCTCCGATGCCGACCAGGACGGCTTCCATATCCGCTGCATTCTGCTCACCTTCTTTTTCCGCTATATGCGCCCGCTCGTGAACGCGGGACACGTCTATATCGGCATGCCGCCGCTGTATAAAGTCTACAAGCAGAACGGCTCCGCCGAGGAGTACGCCTACGACGACAACGAGCTGCAGGAGAAGATCGAAAAGGTCGGGAAGGGGTATCTGATCCAGCGGTACAAGGGGCTCGGCGAAATGAGCGCCGAACAGCTCTGGACGACGACGATGGATCCCGTCAAGCGCAACCTGACGCAGGTCACGATCGAGGACGCCGTGGCGGCGGAGAACATGATCACCACCCTCATGGGGGACCGCGTGGAGGGCAGGAAAGAATTTTTGAACCGCTATGCGAATTTCAACAAGACGGACGCCTTCATGGACCGCGTGAAGTTCGGAAAGGAGAGGACAGATGAAGAAGGCAGATAAGATCAAACCGCAGGAACCGCAGGGCAATCTGTTCATCACCCCGCTCGAAGACGTCCTGCCCCAGTCCATGCTCCCGTATGCGGAATTCGTCATCATGGACCGCGCGTTGCCCCGCGTCGAAGACGGCCTCAAACCCGTCCAGCGCAGGATCCTCTACACGATGAACGAGATGGGGCTGATGCCCGACAAACCGCATAAGAAGTCCGCCCGCATCGTCGGCGACTGTATGGGCAAATACCATCCTCACGGCGACAGTTCGGTCTACGACGCGATGGTCCGCATGGCGCAGGACTTCAACATGGGCAGGACGCTCGTCAACGGGCACGGGAACTTCGGCTCGGTGGACGGCGACCCCGCGGCGGCGATGCGCTATACCGAGGCGAGGCTCGAACCGCTCGCGCTCGAGCTTCTGCGCGACCTCGACAAGGAGACGGTCAGCTTCTCGCTCAACTTCGACGACTCCCTGAAGGAGCCCGATATGCTCCCGGGGAGGTTCCCCAACCTGCTCGTCAACGGCGCATCGGGCATCGCCGTCGGGCTCGCGACGAACATCCCGCCCCACAACCTCGCGGAGGCGATCGACGGCGTCGTCGCCTACATCGACAAGCCCTCCATCAAGCTCCCCGAGATGATGAAGTATCTCCCCGCGCCCGATTTTCCCACGGGCGGGTACATCATCGCGGGCGAACTCGAGGAGGCGTATAAGACGGGCAAGGGCAAGATCACGCTGCGCGCCCGCGTCCGCGTGGAGGCGGGGGAGGGCGACCGCAAGAACATCGTCATCACCGAACTTCCCTACCAGGTGAACAAGGCGAACCTCCTGCGCCGCATCGCGGAGCTCCGCGAGGAGAAGAAGGAGGAGTTTTCCGCCGTCACCCGCGTGACGGACGAGAGCGACCGCGGCGGCATGCGCGCCGTCGTCGAGACGAGAGGGGACGCGGACATCCCCGCCCTTTTGAAACTGCTCTATAAATACACCGATCTCGAGACGACGTTCGGCATCAACATGGTGGCGATCGCCGGCGGCAAGCCCATGCTCATGGGGCTGATGGAGATCATCAAGTATTACGTCAACTATCAGCGCGAGGTCGTCCTCCGCCGCACGAAGTTCGATCTCAACCAGGCGAAGGAGAGGTGCCACATCCTCGAGGGGCTCATCATCGCGGTGCGGAACATCGACGAGGTCGTCAAGATCATCAAGAACGCCGATTCGACCGCCGACGCCCGCGACAAGCTGCGCAAGCGGTTCGACCTCTCCGAGCGGCAGGCGCAGGCGATCCTCGATCTGAGGCTCGCCCGTCTCACCAAGCTCGAGGTCTTCAAGCTCGAAGAGGAGCTCAAACAGCTCAGAGAACTCATCAAGAAGCTCACGGCGATCGTCGGGAGCCAGAAACTGCAGCTCGAGGTCGTCAAAGAGGAGATCCTCGAGATCAAGAAAAAGTACAAGACGCCGCGGAAGTCCACCCTCGTCTATGAGGAGAGCGAGGCGGACGCCGAGAGGACGGATATCCGCGAGCCCGGGGTCAAGAGCATCCTCTGTATCTCGGGGTCTGGCAGCCTCAAATGCGTCAGCGAGAAGAACTTCGCCGCTTCGAACAAGACGGTCGGCGAAAAGACCCGCCCGAGCATGATCATGGGGAACGAGTGCCGTCTCCTCTCCGACGCCGACGCGTTCGTCTTCACCGACCTCGGCAACTGCTACCGCCTGGCGGCGCAGGAGTGCATCTGCAAATTCGGCGACGCGGGCTATAAGCTCAAAGATCTCTTCGACGACGTCCCCAAATCGGAGAAGCCCGTCGCGGTGTTCCCCGCGGAGGCGAGGGAGGGGAACCTGCTCTTCATCACCGCACGGGGAATGCTCAAAAAGACGGCATGGAGCGACTTTTCCGTCGCCAAGAACGTCTTCCAGGCAATCAAACTCGGCGAGGGAGACAGGGTCGTCGCCGTGCAGGACGACATCGCGGACGAGGGCGAGACGGTCTTTTTCGTCACCCGCGGCGGCATGTGCCTGAACGCGAAGAAAGACGACGTCCCTCTGCAGGGCAGAGTCGCGGGCGGCGTGAAGGGGATGAACGTCAAAGAGGGAGACGAGGTGATCTTTGCCTCCCAGATCGACGGCGAGGGCGAGATCATCGCTGCGATCACGGGCGGGAGATATAAGCGCGTCATCACCGCGCAGATCGATCCCCTCAACCGCAACTGCAAGGGCGTGCGGATCGCCGCCCTCAAAGAGGGGGAGAGCATCCTCTTCGCGGACTATGTCACGGCTCCGTATATGCTTGCCGCGGAGACGGAGAGCGGCATGACGGAGTTCTCGACGGAGGAGATCCCGATCGACGCGACTTCGAGCCGAGGCAGACCGATCAAGGCGCTCAAGGAGCCCGCGACCGCGCTGTTTGCGATGAAGTACCGCCCTGCGGACGAATGATGAAGTACCGGCCCGCGGAAGAATAACGTTTGGGAAATGTGTTGCCCCCCTTTGGGCGCGCGTATGCGCGCCCAAAGGGGGGCTGTTCTAAATAAGTCATATGCTATTCCGAATACGTCATTCCGAACCGCATGATAAACGTCATCCGCTCTTCTTTTTACGTCATTCCGCCCCGCGCGAAGTTCTGTTTCTCTAAGCGCGGCACGAGCGCAAACGGCGCGAAGTAGCGAATGTGAGGGATCTCAATTACGTCATTCCGCCCCGCGTTTTTTAATACGTCATTCTGAGCGGAACGAAGTGGAGTCGAAGAATCGCACCAAACGTCATTCCGAACGAATGTGAGGAATCTCGCCCTTAGATTCCTCCTCCCTTCGGTCGTCGGAATGACGTGGGTGTGGGACGCTCGTCGGAATGACGTGAAGGAGGCGGCGAGCGAGGCTTCACCTGGCGCCCCTTTGAGGGGTCATAAGGCGTCTTTCTGCCGATCAGCCCTGTGGGCTGTCGGCGGCGGCTTATGGTGAGTGAGCGCATTCTCCGCGCGAACGGTGACCGAGGGCGGGACTCTACCCGCCCGAGACAGTGGCGAACGTAGTGAGCCGAAAGGGGTGTTGTTTCTAAATACGTCATTCTGCCCCGCGCGAAGTTCTGTTTCTCTAAGCGCGGCACGAGCGCCAACGGCGCGAAGTAGCGGAGTCGAAGAATCGCACCTTATTAAAATGCGGTCCATGTTTCGACTGCGCTCAACATGACGTGATTAAGGTCTGTCCTTTCGACGTCGCTACTTCACCGCATGCATGCCTCTTCCCGCAAAAACCCTTCGGCTTTTTGCGGGAGCCCTGAAACATTCTTGGTTCGGTCCGCAAGAGGCCGCGTGTCATACACAAAGCGGGGCTGTCAAAAGACAGCCCCGCTTTGTGGTCGAGGAGACGTGATTTGAACACGCGACCTCTTGGTCCCGAACCAAGCGCGCTACCAAACTGCGCTACTCCTCGTGCTTTCCGCGCGGGATCTCCCGCCCGAAGACCGAATTTCATTATAGCAAACACAGCCTGAATTTGCAAGCGTTTTTCGCCCCGCCCGAGAAATTTTCCCTGTCCACTTTACTTTTCAATTTATTGTAATTCAAGAGACAAAGCAGAGGGATCCCTGTTATAATAAATGCGGCTTTGGACGGGCGTTTGTCCGCGGGCTTTACCGCAGAGGAGAGAGAAGAAAGCTATGGGCGTCATGGATGTCATCGGCATTGTCATGCAGATCCTCGGCGGGATCGGCACTTTCATGATCGGCATGAAGATCCTGTCCGAGAATATGATGCGTCTTGCGCACGGCAAGCTCAAGACGATGCTGAACAAAACCGCAAAGAGCCGGTTTGCCAACGTCGGCATCGGCGCGGTCGTCACGATCATCGGGCAGAGCTCGGCGTTGACTACGGTCATGGTCGTGGGTCTTGTCAACGCGGGCATCATGACGCTGTTCCAGGCGACGGCGATCATCATGGGCGCCAACATCGGGACGACGCTCACCGCGTGGGTCATCTCCCTCAGCGGATTCGGCGGCAGCTTCGACATCATGGTCTTCACCCTCTGCTTTACGGCGGTCGGCGTGTTCATGACGATGTTCTCCAAGCGGGACAAGGTCAAATCCGCGGGGAATGCGATCTCCGCGCTCGGTCTCATCTTCGTCGGGCTCGAGTTCGTCTCGAGCGCGTTCAGCGAACAGCTCTATCCCGATTTCTACGCCGCTCTCTACGATCTGCTCGTCGTCATTTCGAATCCCGTCGTGCTGCTTCTGATCGGTATCGTCATCACGGCGCTGATGCAGTCCTCCATGGCGGTCACGGCGATCGTCGTGACGATGGCGGGCGCGGGGCTCACGATCGGCGGAGGGGGGAATGCAGCCCTCTACATCATCATCGGTTCCAACATCGGCACCTGTATCACGGCGCTCATCTCCTCGGTCGGGGCGAATTCCAACGCCAAGCGCGCTGCCGTGATCCACTTCCTCTTCAACTTCTTCGGCGCGGTGATCTTCACCCTTCTGCTCGTCCTCTGGAGCGGCTTTGCGGACACGATTCTCGCCGGCGCCTTCCCGACGAATGCCTCCATGCAGATCGCGATGTTCCATACCCTGTTCAACGTCGTCTGCGCGCTGCTGTTCCTGCCCTTCATCCGCTGTTTCGTCTGGCTTGCGGATCATCTCGTCAGGACGAAGAAGGGGAACGAGCCTGCGGAGGAGGAGACCGCGCTGTTTGCGGATCTCGACGAACGTCTCCTGCGCTCGCCCTCCGTCGCGCTCGGCTATCTGTACCGGGAGACGGGCAAGGCGTTCACCTTTGCGATGAACACGCTGGACGAGGCGTTCGGGGCGTTCCTGCGGAAGGATCTCTCCGCCAAAGAGAGCGTCGCCGAACAGAATGCGGAACTGCAGAAGATCAACCGTGAGGCGGTCTCCTATCTTGTAAAGCTGTCGGGCACGTCGCTCGCCATGTCGGAGGAGAGGACGGTCTCCTCGCTGCACTATACCTTCAACGACATCGTGCGTATCGGCGAACTTGCCGACAACGTCACCAAATACACCAACCACTATGTGAACGACCAACTCGTCTTCTCGGATGAATTTCTCACCATGCTCAGCGCCATGTACGAGAAGATCAAGAAGCTCTATGTGCTCTCCCTCGCGACCTTCCTCTACCGCGATTTTTCGCAGCTGCAGGAGGTGGACACGCTCGAAGACGAGATCGACCGGGACAGACGGTCGCTCATCAATGCGCACATCGAGCGGCTCAACGAGGGCAAGTGCCAGCCGCAGAATTCGAGCGTGTTCATCAACCTCGTCGGGAACCTCGAACGTGCCGCGGACCACATCAACTACATCGCGCATTCGATCGAGCAGAGCAACTGAATGTCCCGTACGGGCGGCGGAATTTCCGCCGCGTTTTTTTATATGCGTCATTACGAACGATTTTTATATGCGTCATTCCGAGCCGCGCGCTCTAAACGTCATTTCACCTTATTCCCTAAACGTCATTCTGCCCCGCGCTCTATACGTCATGTTGCCCCGCGTGCTTTTAATACGTCATTCTGCCCCGCGCGAAGTTCTGATTCTCCAAGCGCGGCACGAGCGCCAACGGCGCGAAGTAGCGAAGTCGAAGGGGACACCTTATTACAATGCGGTCCATGTTTCGACTACGCTCAACATGACGTGAAAAAGAAGCACGGGACAGTGTGACGTAAAGGACGGCACGGGGCGGCGGGGAAATTTTTTTCGCAAAACCGCGCGTTTTGCTTGTCCGCCGTGGAAATATTTGTTATAATTGTAATATCTGTACGGATGGCGCATGCCGTCAAAAGGTTGGCGATGGTATGAAGATCAAGATTTCGCAGGAGGGCAAAATCCCCACGGGGAGAACGGTCGGACTCTTTTTCGAGGACCTCAATTACGATCTCGACGGGGGGCTCTATGCCGAATTGCTCGAAAATCGCAATTTCGAAGCCAAAGACGTTCACGGAGAGTGGGACCGTTACATCGTGGAGGAGGACGGCAGCTACGGTTGGACCGCCTATCCCGAGGGCGCGGCGTCGGAGCTCAAGATCAAATCGGACCGTCCGCTCTTTGCCGAGAATCCGCACTATCTCCGCCTGAAGGCGCCGGCTGGCGCGGGCGTCAAGAACAAGGCGTACGACGGCATCTATCTCAAGAAGGGGATGAAGTACGACGTCTCCTTCTATGCGCGTTCCTATGACTACAAGGGCAAGGCCGCAGTCGGCGTCTACCGCGGGGGAAAGGCCCTGCTCGAAAAGAAGGTCCGGATCAAGCCCGACGGCAAGTGGCGCCGCTATTCCTTCTGCCTCAAGGCGAAGGAGGACGCCGACCGGGGCGACTTCGCCCTGACCCTGGCGGGCGGGGGAACGATCCATCTCGACTGCTTCTCCATGATCCCCGAAAACGCGATCAGGGGGCTCTTCCGCCGCGATCTCGCCGAACTCATCAAGGACATCAAACCTGCCTTTCTGCGCTTTCCCGGCGGCTGCGTCGTCGAGGGGAACAGTCTGCAGAACCGCTATCTCTGGAAGGAGACGCTTTTAGCGCCCGAGCGCAGGCGGCACAACTGGAACCGCTGGGCGGTGCATGCGACCGGTCCCGAGAACAACTTCCGCTCCGAGTTCTCCCACTACGGGCAGACGCTCGGTATCGGCTACTACGAATATTTCCTGCTCTGCGAATATCTCGGCGCGAAGCCGCTTCCCGTCGTCAGCGTCGGCATCGCCTGCCAGTATATGTCGACGGAGTTCGTCCCCGTCGGCGATCCCGGGCTCGAGACCTACATCCAGGAGGCGCTCGATCTCGTCGAGTTCGCAAACGGCGGAACGGATACCGAATGGGGGAGGGTGCGCGCGGAACTCGGGCACCCCGAGCCGTTCGGGCTCGAATACCTCGGCGTCGGCAACGAGCAGTGGGAAGATTCCCCCAAGCAGAAGGGGACGGGCGAGCCGGCGTCCAACGAGTTTTACAAGCGGTTCGAGCTCTTCGAAAAGCGTCTGCACGAGAAATATCCCGCCCTCAAGATCGTCGGCACGGTCGGTCCCACGGTGGAGACCCCGATGTATGAGAGCGCGTGGAAGTGGACGAGGGAAAAGCTCGCCGAAAACCCCGGATTCGTGTATTGTTCGGACGAACATTTCTATGTCCCCCCGCAGTGGCTGTACGACCATGTGACGATGTACGACCGTTATCCCCGCAACTGCAAGGTGTACGCGGGCGAATATGCGGCGCATGTGCCCGGCTCGGGCGCGGCGTTCTTCAATGCGCCGCAGGCGAACTGCTGGGAGGGCGCGCTCGCGGAGGCGGCGTTCATGACGGGCATGGAGCGGAACAGCGACGTCGTCGTCATGTCCTCCTACGCCCCCCTGTTCGGCAGGCTCGGCTACACCCAGTGGAGCCCCGACCTCATCTGGTTCAACGGGAAGACGGCGTACGCCTCGGCGAATTATTACGTCCAGCAGCTCTACAGCCTCTATACGGGGAATTTCATTCTGAAGACGGAGACGGATACCGAACACACCTATGTGACCGCCTCCGAGCGGGACGGGCTGACCTATGTGAAGATCGTCAACGCGGGCGAAGAGGAGATCGAAGCCGAGCTCGAAGGGGACTACGACTTCGGCGCGATGACCCGCATCATCCGCATGGAGGGGGAGCCCAAAGACTTCAATTCCATCGACGATCCCTCCAAGATCATCCCCGTGGAGGTCGCGCCCTCGGCGCCGCGCTCGCTCGTTCTGCCTCCGCGCAGCTTCAGCGTGCTCGTGTTCCGCAAATAATTTTCACCGAATTTTCCCCGTAGTTTTTCGCTGCAGGCGGGGCAAACGGTTGAAAAAAATTCACGAACGTGATATACTGACAAAAGGAAACATCCGCAATGTGGCGGAGGAGGTACAAATCTATGAGAAAACAGATCGCGGCGCTCTTCATGGCGCTGACGGTGGCAGCCGGCGGCCTGTCGCTGACGGCATGCGGAGGAAAATATTCGGAGTGGGAGGAGGTGAAGGCCGCAACCTGCACCGAGACGGGGCTCCGCCGCAGGGAAAACCGCGAGACGGGCGAATACGAGCAGGAGACGATCCCCATGCTCGGACACGATTTCAACGTCAACAACGTCTGCCGCCGCTGCACTTACACGATCGAGCCGACGGAGGGGCTCGCCTACCACTTGGTTTCGGGCGGGTATGCCGTCGCCTACGGGAGCGCCACGGCGACGGAGGTCGTCGTGCCCGCATATTACGAATACGACAAGGTCGTCGCCGTCTACGCAGAGGGCTTCCGCTTCACCAGCACGCCCGACGAGGAGGGACATGGCGTCATGGCGCCCATCGTCTCCGTCTGGCTGCCCGACGGGATCGCAACGATCGGCGAACGGGCGTTCTGCGGCTGTGAAGACCTCACGGAGGTGACCCTTCCCCAGACGCTGACGGAGATCGGCGCGCAGGCGTTCTACGAGTGCGAGGATCTTACGACGGTGAACACCCCGAGAGATCTCACTGCGATCGGGCAGAGCGCCTTCGAGGGCTGCTCCGATCTTCGCTCCGCGCCCATCGACGGGCAGGTGAATTCCATCGGCTCGCGCGCGTTTGCAGAATGTTCGGCGCTCACCGCGCTCCGCATGAACGCGGCGATCGAAGCGCTCGAAGAGCGCGTCTTCGAGGGCTGTGCGTCGCTCAAGTCGGTCACCGTCGGCATCGGCGTCAAGCGGATCGGAAGCTACGCCTTCCACGATTGCTCCGGGCTGAAGGAGGTCATTCTCTACCGCACGGTTCAGAGCATCGCCGTCGGCGCCTTCGAGGGCTGCGAGAACCTCACCGCCTTCCGCTACAACGGGACCGTCGACAACTGGAACTCCGTCTCCAAGGCATTCGCCTGGGACGGCAGCTACGATCTCATCGGCAACTACACCATCCACTGCACGGACGGCGACTTGAAAAAGCCGCAGATCCCCGAAGAGGATTAGTCAGGAAAGAGCGACCCGCGGCGGCCGCTCTTTTTCCGAGTTTGCGCCCTATTTTTGGCACATGGGGTCGGATATCCGCCTCCGCGGAGAGAGACCTTGCCCTGCGGAAAGCGGAAGACATATCATGATATCGGCCGGATATTTCACGGCATCTTAAGGAGATAACGATGAATATTACCGAACTGTTTGGGAGCAACGTCTTCGGCGACGAGGTGATGAAGAACTCGCTGCCGAAGGAAGTGTACAGATCGCTGCGGCGGACGATCGACGCGGGGGAGCCCCTCGACTCGAACATCGCGAGCGCCGTCGCCAACGCGATGAAGGATTGGGCGGTCTCGAAGGGAGCCACGCATTACACCCACTGGTTCCAGCCGCTCACCAACCTCACGGCGGAAAAGCACGACAGCTTCATCGAGCCGGACGGCGACAAGGTCATCCTGCAGCTGACGGGCAAGAGTCTCATCGTCGGCGAGCCCGACGCCTCCTCCTTCCCCTCGGGCGGCACGCGGGCGACGTCCGCGGCGCGCGGCTACACCGCATGGGATCCCACCTCTCCCGCCTTCGTCAAGGAGGGAACGCTCTACATCCCCACGGTCTTCGTCTCCTATACGGGGGAGACGCTCGATAAAAAGGCGCCTCTGCTCAAGTCCATGACGGCGCTCGATACGCAGGCAAAGCGGCTTCTGAAGCTCTTCGGCATCGAATGCAGGAAGGTCGCCACGACGGTCGGCCCCGAGCAGGAGTACTTCCTCGTGGACGAGGAGGAGTACCTCAAGCGGCAGGATCTCATTCTGACGGGCAGGACCCTCTTCGGCGCGCGTTCCTCCCGCGGGCAGGAGCTCGAAGATCATTACTTCGGCGTGCTGAAGCCCCGCGTCTCCGCCTTCATGCGCGATCTCGACGAGACGCTCTGGCGGTACGGGATCTTCGCCAAGACCAAACACAACGAGGTCGCGCCCGCACAGCACGAACTCGCCCCCGTGTTCACGACGACGAACGTCGCCGTGGATTCCAACCAGCTCATGATGGAGCTGATGAAGAAGGTCGCAAAGAAGCACGGGCTTGTCTGTCTGCTGCACGAAAAGCCCTTCGAAGGGGTCAACGGCTCGGGCAAACACAACAACTGGTCTCTTTCGACGGACGCGGGGCTCAACCTGCTCGACCCGGGGGAGAACCCCGAGAGCAATCCCCGCTTCATGCTCATCCTCGCCTGCGTGATCGCGGCGGTGGACCGCTACCAGGGCATTCTGCGCGCCTGCGTCGCCTCTGCGGGCAACGATCACCGTCTCGGCGCGGACGAGGCGCCTCCCGCGATCATCTCCGTCTATCTCGGCGATCAGCTCGGGGCTCTTGTAGACAGCATCGTCAACGGCAGACAGTATGTGCCGAAAAAGGCGGTGCCGGGGTCCATCGGCGTGCCCTCGTCGCCCATCTTCCCGATCGACACGACGGACCGCAACCGCACCTCCCCGTTCGCCTTCACGGGCAATAAATTCGAGTTCCGCATGCTCGGTTCGCAGGCGTCCGTCGCCGATCCCAACATCGTGCTCAACACGATCGTCGCGCAGCTCTTCTCGGAGGCGGTCGACGCCCTCGCGGGCTCGCAGGACTTCGGCAAAGACTGCAAGGCATTCACCGAAAAACTGCTCCGCGAGCACTACAGGATCATCTTCAACTACAACGGCTACGGTCCCGACTGGGAGCCCGAAGCGGAGCGGAGAGGACTGCTCAACAACAAGAATACCGCCGACGCGGTGCCCGAATTCTTCAAACGGGAGAACATCGACGTGTTCGTGCGGCAGGGCGTCTACACCGAAAAGGAGGTCATCGCCCGCGCGAATATCCAGCTGGAAAATTACATCAAGACGATCCGGATCGAGGCAAGGACGATGGCGGAAATGGCGAAGAGGGACATCTTCCCCTCCGTCAACGGATACATCGCGGAGGTCTGCTCGGTGATCGCCGCCAAGAGGGGAGCCGGCGCAAAGATCGCCTGCGGGGCGGACGAGAAGCTCGCAGAAGAGCTCTCTTCGCTCAACGAGGCGTTTGCGGAGGCGGTCGCGCGGCTCGAATCCGATCTTGCCGCAGTGCCCGAGGAGACGGGCAAGGCGTCCGCGGAGATGGCGCACGTCATCGTGCCCGACATGGCGGCGGTGCGCTCCCTCGCCGACCGCATGGAGACGCTCACGTCCTCCGATTATTGGCCCTATCCGACGTATACCGACCTTCTCTACAGCGTGCGCTGAAGGGGATTATGTCATTTTGATTGGTGCCCGCCGTGCTTTTGCGCGGCGGGCAGATTTTTTTCGCGAATAAGTTTCGCAAATTTCTTTGCTCCCTCCCCCCTTGGCGCCCCCTTGAGGGTCGCAAAACGCATTTTTCGCACATCAGCACAGTGTGCTGTGGGCGGCGTTTTGCGATGAGTGAGCGCATTCTCAGCGCGAACGGTGACCGAGGGCGGGACTCTACCCGCCCGAGAAGCTCCGCCATAGGCGGTGAGGGGGTGTCGGTCGAAAAGAAATTTGCGAGGAAACGCGCTCCTGCGCTTTAACCCGCGTGGTCCTCTTGTTCGTTTCATCGGACAACAAGCCGCAGGTATGCGGCAAATTGTGTGCGCTGCCGCAGGGGAACCCTGCTCCGCGCAGTAATTTAGGGAAGCAAAAGACACCCCTTTGCCCCTTCGGGGACTTTCCCCTCAAGGGGACAGCAAGAATACCTTCCCTCTTGGCGCCCCCTCGAGGGGGAGCTGGCGAGGCGTAGCCGAGACTGAGGGGGTGTTGTTTCTAAATCACGTCATTCTGCCCCGCCCGCAGTTCTGATTCTCTAAGGGCGGCACGAGCGCCAACGGCGCGAAGTTACGCATGTGAGGAATCTCGGCCTTAGATTCCTCCTTCCTTCGGTCGTCGGAATGACGTGAAGGAAGAAGGCTGTCGGAATGACATAGAGAAAGCCCCTCGCTGTCCCCTTGAGGGGAAAGTGGCGCGCCAATGCGCGCCAATGCGGGGCGGGGACAGCAAGAATACCCTCCCTCTTGGCGCCCCCTTGAGAGTGAGGGGAGGCGGAAATTTGCGGCGGTTACGTTTATGCGCATAAAACGCATAACCATTCGCGGCGCGGGAAAAGTGTTCCGTTTTTCCCTTTTTCTGTGAACGATGGTATCTTCCCGTACAAAAAATCACAAGGTATAAGTACTGCTTATACCTCACTTTCGAAATAGTTATATCCAATCGGAAATTGGACGGCGAATTTCTTGACTTTCTTTTGCGGCGGGGTGTATAATGTGATATATATAATTTAGAAAGGAGCGGCATCATGGCAAACGAAATGTTCAAGAAATACCATGCACGCATAGCCCGTGAAGGCTGGCTCAAGGCCCTTTTGTGCGGGCTTGTCATTGCCTGCGGCGTTTTGGCGCTCACGGAACTGATCAGCTGGTTCGTCGGGTTCAGGGCAGGACTCTGGATCGGGATCGCGCTCTTCTTTGTCGCGGCGGGCGCAGGGACGCCGATGTTCTACTATTTCAAATTCCGTCCGACCACCAAGGAGATCGCAAAGCGCGTCGACGAGCTCGGCCTCGAAGAGCGCGTCCTCACGATGGTGGAGTACGAAAACGACGATTCCTACATCGCGCAGAAACAGCGCGAAGATACGAAGAATGCGCTCGGAAGGGTGGACCATATGCTCCTCAAGATCGCGGTCTCCGTCTCCCTCATCGCGGCGGTGGCGGTCACGGGCGCAGTGGGGCTCGGCATGACGGCGGTGGATTCCCTCCACTATGCGGGCGTCCTCCCGAGCGGGCTCGAACTGCTCTCCGGAGAGACGGTGCTC
>CANPZH010000029.1 GCA_947589335.1 uncultured Clostridia bacterium
CCGTACGAGGTGGATTTTGTCATCCAAAGGGAGAACGACGTCATTCCCATCGAGGTGAAGGCGGGGGAGAGCGTTTCGTCGGTCAGCTTGAAAAATTACAGAAAGAAGTATGAGAATGAAACGCCGCTTGCCGTGCGGCTGTCGCTTAAAAACCTTTCTCTGGACGGTAACGTATTGAACGTACCGCTGTTTCTGGCGGATTGGTTGCGGGAATTGATTGAAATGGCGCGCGGTAACGGTTAGAACATTGTTGCACCTCATTCATTTTACGTCCAACTCGGTCAGCCACGTCGCGGCAAGGCGACGTTTCAAAGAAACGGCTTTCAGCCGTTTCTTTCCTTTTACGCCTGCCGCTCCTTTTCGCAAAAAATCTTTCTGCGAAATTTTTTTTGCGAGGAGAAAGAACCCATTCATATTACGTTCAACTCGGTCAGCCAAAAAATGCCCGAAGTGCGCAAGCGCCTCGGGCATTTTTGCGTACGCCTATCGGCGCACACACTTAGGCGAGTCGTCAATGAGGATTGGCGCGTTATATTGCGGAAAGAACGTTGAGCCCGCTTCGCGATCGCTATTCCGTCGCAAAAGCGCAACATGGGGTCGGTTTTTACACAGAAAAGCCTTAAAACAAAGTACGGATTGATATTTCGTTTGACGGGTAGACAAAAGTAGAAAATATGTGCGCCCGAGCGATGATAATTACATTGAGATGCTATGAAAAAGTTGACAAAAATTTTATCGTCCTGTAAAATTTAACTAATTCCAAATCAATGTTTTACGAGGTCATGGTATGAACGGAGAAAAATTTACTTTGATGCAATATTCTATCAACGCTATTTTGGGCTTGATAGAAATCAATAATTTTGTAATTCCCGAGATTCAGCGACCTTTTGTTTGGAAGCGCAGCCAAGTCAGGGATTTGATCGATTCACTTTATAACGGCTATCCTACGGGCTATATCATCACATGGCAAAATCCCGATGTCCGCACAAAAGACGGCGGGATCGCCAACGGGAAAAAAGTACTTATAGACGGACAACAACGCATTGCCGCGCTGATGGCGGCAATAGCGGGGCTGGAGGTTCTCGACCAGGATTTCAATAAAGATCGTATCCGGATAGCTTTTAACCCGATCGCTGAGGACGAAACCAAGCGTTTTGCGGTTCAAGATGCATCGCATTTGAAAGACAAACGCTGGATCCCCGATATATCTGTCGTGTTTTCCGTCGGATTTAAGCAACATGCTTTCGAAAATGAATATATAAAAAATAATCCGTCCGTTGATCCCGAAGAGCTGTCCGAAACCATTCTGAAATTGAAGGCGATAGCAAACAGGCAAATCGGCGTTATCGAACTCAATCATAATTTAGATATTGATGAAGTAACCGAAATTTTTATACGGATCAACTCAAAGGGTACGGAATTGAGTCAATCCGACTTTGTCATGTCAAAAATGGCGTCCGACACCGCTCATGGCGGCGGATTGATGAGAAAGGCGGTCGACTATTTCTGTCATCTCGCGGTAAAACCGGAATTCTATCCGCAAATAGCGCATGATGATGAATTTCAGGCGTCCCCTTATGCCGATAAAATCAAATGGCTTGCAAACGATTACGACGAAATTTATGATCCCGATTACGGCGACATGCTTCGGGTTTCGTTCATGCACCAATTCCGCCGAGGAAAACTGGCAGATCTTGTCAGTTTGCTTTCCGGTCGCGATTTCAAAACAAAGGAATTCCGCGACGATATCGTGGAAGATTCCTATGCGAAACTCGGCAGAGGGATCATGAATTTTATTAACCAATATAATTTTGCGCAATTTGTAATGGCAATCAAAGGCGCGGGATTTGTGTCGCATAAACTTCTCAATTCTACGATGACATTGGATTTTGCATACACATTGTATTTAATTCTTTTACAAGATAAAACGATTCCCAATGCACAGATAAAGCGATATGTTCAAAAGTGGTTCGTTTTGGCAACCTTGACATCGCGTTATATTGGTTCTCCCGAAACCACTATGGATCGTGATATGCGCAGTATTGAAGAGAAAGGGTTTTTGAACTTCATGTCGGAAACCGAGGCCTCAAACCTATCGGACACTTTTTGGAACATCACGCTTCCGCAGAACCTTGAAACCTCTTCGGTGAACAGCCCTGCTTTTAATGTGTTTTTGGCGGCGCAAATCAACATGAATTGCAATTCCATGTTGATGAATGGGACAAAGATTTCCGATTTGATAAATATTTCCGGTGACGTTCATCACATCTTTCCTCGTGCTTATCTGAAGAGTAACGGCGTAGAGTCTAAAACCAAATACAATCAGGTCGCCAATTATATCTATCTTGATACGCAAGTAAATAAGGCGATCAGCGATGACGCTCCTTGCGTATATTTCTCGAAAGCGATTCATCAGTGCGAGACGGGGCATATCATTTTGGGGAATATCGCCGATATCAATGCGTATAAGAAGAATCTTGAAGAAAACTGTATCCCTGACGGAATAGAAAAAATGACAGTTGAAAGCTACGACGATTTCCTTGTAAAAAGACGTGTTCTTATGGCAAAAATGATTGAGCAATATTATAACAAACTCTGAAATTCTTATCGGAGGACGCACGCGCCTTCAAAAAACATTTGGGCATTGGCTAATATTCTCGATCAACCGTATTTTAGCCATGTGGCGGATCAACGCGCGGTCGGAATGAGCCGAACCGGTTTTAAGTTCGGCTCATTTTTTCGTATAAAGTATGGATCGGGCCGCATATCGTTCGTTTTAGGTTTGATTCGGCATACCGAGTCGGAATGAGTCGAACTGACGCCGCGTCCTTGCCCGCGGGAAGAGGGCGGACGGGGATACCGCGGAACGTGCCAAAAACGCATCCTCGGGGCTGTTTTCGAAAAAATTCTTGACTTTGCCTCCGCAGAATGATATCATGATAGCAAATACGACGAGTCGGGACGGAGGGGCAATGGAAGATCTCACGAAAAAAGCAGTCCGGTTTGAGGAAGGATACTTATACCGCACCAACAAAATCATTGTGTCGAATCCCGACTATGCCTTAACGGAAGCCGTTGCCAATTGCTGGGACGCCGGGGCGACCGAAGTGAAGATCCATCTTCCGGACGCGGAGGACGACACCATCTCGGTCGAGGACAACGGGACCGGGATGTCCGACGAAGAATTTTACGAACGTTGGATGGTGTTGAACTACAACCGTCAGAGGCACCAGGGACTCCGTGTCAGCTTCCCGGACGGGGGAGAGCACGGCGTCCGCTATGCCTACGGGAAAAACGGCGTCGGCAGACACGGTTGGCTGTGCTTCAACGATCATTACTATCTGTCCACATGGCAGAATGGGGTCAAAAATACCTATCATATCGGGATCGCGTCCGGCGACGCACCCTTCAAGATCCTCGAGCACTCGTCGGAGCCGTGTGAAGGTCACGGGACAAAGATCCGGACGCAGGCTGTTTGGAATGTCCCCGATCCGGAGGAGATGAAGGAGATCATTTCCTCGCGGTTTTTGTACGATCCCAACTTCAAAGTGACGGTCAACGGCGAAACGATCGAATTGACCGAGCACAAGGGAGTGATCAAGACCGTCGAGAAGAAGATCAACGGGAGAGCGCTGAAGGTCTATGTGGTCGATTCCACCAAGACCGCAGTCAAATCCCAACAGCACGGGATCGCCTTTTGGGTGCAGGGGAGACTGGTCGGGCAGCCCTCATGGATCTACGGAGCGACGCAGTTCCTGGACGGGCGCAGCCGGCCGGCAAAGCGGTTCACGATCATCGTCCTCTCCGATGCGCTTGCGGATCTGGTCACTCCCGATTGGAGCGGATTCCTGCCCATTCCCGATACGCAGATGTTCTTTGCGGAATTCGATCCCTTTATGCGGGGGATCATCTCGGAGATCTTGGCGGAGCACATCCGGGAGACGCAGGAGTCGATCATCCGTCAGGAGCGCGATCTCCTGTGCGGGCTGGCGCCCTATGAAAAGCGGGATGTCTCCATGTTCATCGAGCAAGTCACCCGGAAAAATCCGATGATCTCGCAGGATTTCATGTCGGCGGCGATCGGCGCGATCGTCAACATTCAGAAGTCCCAGAGGGGAGAGCAGCTGCTCGGTAAACTTGCCGCAATGGACGGCAGCGACCTCGACCTTCTCGCGGAGGTATTGAACGATTGGGACGTCAAGGACATTTTGACGGTTTTGAGGGAGATCGACCGCCGTCTGATCGTGATCGAGGCGATCGACAGGCTGAGAGACGACCCGTCGGCGGATGAACTGCATCAATTGCATCCGCTGATCCTCGACTCCCGTTGGCTGTTCGGCGCGGAATACGATTCGCCGATGTACACCGCCAACAGGGCGTTGACGACGGTCATCCGCCACCTGTTCCGCGAGAGCGATTACGATGTCCGCGCCGTTAACTTCGCATCGAAGCGGCCCGATATCGTCTGTTTGGCACAGAGCACGATCGGCGCGGTGTGCTCCGAGAGCCCGGAAGACGGCGCCGAGATCCTGAAGCCGGACCGCATTCTGGTGATCGAACTGAAGCGGGGAGGGGCACAGATCGGATACCGCGAGAAGGCGCAGGCAGAACAGTATGTGCGGCAGATCAAGAAATCCGCCGTTTTGCACAAAGAATCCACGATCCGCGCCTTTGTGATCGGCGCCGATATCGAAGATATGGACCCCATATCCAAAAATGAGAGCGGAGAGATCCGCATCGTCACCTTCGCACACCTTGTACAGACGGCGCGGCAGAAGCTCTTCCGTCTGAGGGAGAAGCTGCAGGGCCGCTACGATGCGATGAACGATAAGTCGATCGTAGAGAGCGCATTGGGCGCCGTACAGCTTTCTATGAAGACGCCGTAACATTGATATTTATGACAGGCGCGGCGCGGCATAAAGCCGCGCCGCGCCTGCCACTTCGTCGCATACGCTCCTCGCGCCGCCAAGCGGCCGATGATTTTTTTTGCGGGAAAGAGTTGACAAGTTCCTCCGCTTTCGGTATAATCATGATAACGTCACCATAGAGAGATGCGCGAGGGACAGCCCCGATGACCGCACGGCAACCTACCCGAACGGCAAGGTGCCAAAGGCTGAACGATGGGGAAGCGTGAAGGCCCATTGTTGCAATGGGCTTTTTTTGTATCTCTTGCGGTGTAAAACAGGAGGTATGTATGGATCGTACAACAAACAGGCAGGCGCTTTTGCGCTACAGCGGAAAGGAAGGGGCGGCAAGGCTCATGAGGAGGCTCGATGAAAGCGGCTACCGCAATGTGCGGCATCTGACGGCGGGAAACTACACTTTCCCCGTGATCTGCGTCAACGAGAGCGGCGAATACTTCGGCACGGACACGGCCTGCATGGCGGCAGCGGCGTCCCGCGCGTTGATGAGCGCCGAGCCGATGTCGATGCTGAACACTTCGGTCGCCATGACCGTGAGCCCTCCGAACACGACCCCGATGACCGCCTGCCTGATCCAATAGGCGAGTTTTCCGAAGGGGGTCTTCTTCTCGAGCAGAGAAAAGACGGCGCATCCGATCACCGGAAGCAGCCCGGCTACGATCAATAAAAATATCTTCATTCCCGTCATGGCTCCGCCATTCGTCCTTTGTCTGAAAATTTCTTTCGGGGATCGTCCCCTTCCCGAGATGATTATACCAAATCTTCCGCACTTTATCAAGTAAAACGGCGGAATTTTTCCCGCGGGCAAAAGAGGGCGTCTGCACATTTCTGATCGGTTTCGTTTGTTCCCGATCGTTTCGCGGAAAATATGTGGAAAGTGCGCATTTTTACGATCATAGATTGACAAAGAGCGGCGAATATGATAATATATGTCGTAGACTTTGATAAAATTCATCGTAAAGCGTGATAAATAAACGAAAATGACGGAGGTTCGCACGCGTGGACCCCTGCCGGCGGGAGGCCGGCGAGGGGCTTTTCCATGCAAAGCCCCTCCTGTTGCGCCCTTGGCGCAACAAAAAACATTATCCGGAAGGGCGATCGCCGCTCCCTCGGGGCGGAGACAATAAAACGTTGGAGGAACAGCATGAAACTTTTCAAAAGGATGATCGCGGTCGCAATGGGATGTGCGTTCGCAATGTGCGGCTTTGCGGGCTGCGGGGAGAGCGGCGAGCAAGGCGGCGGACAGGGCGGCGGCCAGCGTCCCGTGACGCCCGGGGGGAATACGGAGAGCATCGTCACGGAGGTGGACGCGGATATCACGGCGACCGTCGTGCTCGGCTATAAGAACGAGAACAACGAGGATAAGATCGCAAAGAAACTTGCCGATTCGTTCAAAGCGAAGTTCCCGAATGTCACCGTGCAGCTCGCGGCGTTCACCGGGGAGACGTCCACCGCGATCGACAAGCTCTACCGCTCCGGCTCGATGCCCGACGTCTTTTTGACCAATTCGTTCGACATGCTCGCGATCAACGCCCAGTATGAAGATCTTCTGTTCGATCTGAACCCCTACATCGAACAGGAGGAGAAAGAGGGCAAATTCGACCGCAACGACTATTATGCGACGTGGTGGAAGCTCGGACAGGAGAACTTCGACGGCGCGCAGTTCATGGTCCCGCGGGCGGCGGACAGGGTCGTCGTCCACTACAACAAGGCAAAGGTGAAAGAGGCGGAGGCAAAGACGGGGCTCGAGATCCAGAAGTACATCAAAAACGGCTGGACGTGGGACGATTTCAACACCGTCTGCGACGCCCTCAAACAGGCCAATATGTCGACCTACATCGTCGACAGCAACATGGACTGGGAGGCGGTGTATAACCCCATCCTCACCTATTTCGGGGCGGAATACTTCGACGACAATGGCGATCTCGCGATCGACTCCGCCGAGACGAAGAACGCGCTCGACTTCATCAAGAGCTGGGTCGACAAAGGTTACGTCGCCCCGCCCGACAGCGGTCGCGCGGCGGATTTCGACTACGGCAAGGGATTCATGCACTTCCAGTCCCGCGCCCTCTCGACGACGCTCGACATCCTCAAGACGCGCGTCTATTCCGATCTCCCCGCAACGACGGATTGGTCGCAGTACTACGACGTCGTCACGATGCCCGTCTTTGCGGATAATCCGCTCATCGGCGTGGGCGCCGCGGGATACTGCGCGAGCACGACGGCGGAGAACCCCGCTCTCGTCTGGCAGTTTATGAAGCACATCGCCTCCAGGGAGGGGCAGAACGCGATCGCGGAGATCGCGAACTATGTGCCCGTCCGCAAGGACATGGCAGATTACACCGACCCCGCCAATCAATGGGGAGTGGGATACGAAAAATTCAACCTGACGGCGTTCACCTACAATTCGGGCAACACGGACGAAGAGGGCAACACGGAGCCCAACTGGAACTGCTACACCGATTATTTCCTGAAAAAGCCCGCGAAGCACGCGGTGAGCCTGAACGACACGTTCGGGATCTACCTCATCGAGTCTTACGCGAACGGCAGGGAGTACGACCAGGTGATGAAGACGCTCAACACCCGCGTGACGCAGCTGCTGAGACGCTGACGGAGGGGACATGGAAGCACGGGAAGAGCTCGGCGCAGCCGCAACTCAAACGGATCAACCGGAGGGGAGAGGCGGAAAATTCCGCCTCACGCCCCGCCGTAAGCGGAAGCTGATCGGCTGGCTGACGGGCGTGGTCTTTGCCTTGCCCGTCATTCTCGGCGTCCTGATCTTCAGCTATTATCCCGCGCTACAGGCGCTCGCCTCGAGCTTTATGAAGGACGGCGAGTTCGAATGGTTCTTCCATTACGAGACGATCTTCGTCTACGACCCCGACACATGGACGGTCTTCGGGAACACCCTTCTCTATGCGCTCGTCTCCGTCCCGTTCGGGCTGGTGCTCGGATATTTCCTCGCGCTGGCGGCGAATTTCAAGATCAAGGGGATCTCGGTCTACCGGATCCTGTTCTATCTTCCCGTCGTCATTCCCGGGGTCGCGAGCGGGCTCCTGTTCGCGCACATGATGGCGCGCCTCGATTCGAACGGCGTGTTCAACATGATGCTGCATGCGATCGGGCTCGGCGAACTCTCCTTCTTCGAGGAGGCGTCTACGTCCATGCTCTCTCTGCTCTTCATGAGCGTATGGACGGCGGGCGGCAGCATGATCATCTGGCTCTCGGCGTTCAAGAACATCCCGTCCACGCTGTACGAGGCGGCGAAGCTCGACGGGGCGAACGCATGGGACTGCCTCATCCATATCACGATCCCGATGAGCACGCCGCTCATCTTCTATAACCTCGTCACGGGGGTGATCGGCGCGCTGCAGTGCACGACCCCTCTTGTCGTCGTGGGAGACCGCT
Organism: uncultured Clostridia bacterium; assembly: GCA_947589335.1. Classification (GTDB taxonomy): domain Bacteria; phylum Bacillota; class Clostridia; order Christensenellales; family Borkfalkiaceae; genus Gallimonas. The sequence continues at coordinate 8,331 of CANPZH010000029.1, forward strand.
TCGGCACGGCGGGCGGCGGCGCGGGGAACGCGATCTACTTCGTCTCGGTGAAGATCCTGAACGAATTCGGCTACACCTATTATGAATACGCTTCTGCGCTCTCCATTGTGCTGTTTGCGATCGTGGGCGTCTTCACGCTGATCTTGTTCAAGACGTCGAGATGGGTCTTTTACGGGGAGGAAAAGTGATGGAAAACGTCATGGACGAACGCAACCGCTCTGCCCGCAGAAGGCAGATCGTGATCCGCACATTGCAATATCTTCTGCTCACCGTGATCGCGCTGATCCTATGCTTTCCCTTCCTTCTCATGGTGCTCCAGAGCGTGATGCCAGAATCGCAGTTTCAGGCGGGGCAGATATTTCCTACGGCGTTCACCGGGCTCGGGTATGTAAAACTGTTCACCGAGAACAACTATCTCACCTATTTTCTGAATACGCTCGTCATCGTGGTCTTCAACGTGATCGCGATGCCGCTTGCCTCCTCCTTCTGCGCCTATTCGTTTGCGCGGCTGCAATGGAAGGGGAAGGAGCTCGTGTTCGCGTGCGTGCTCTCCACGCTCATGATCCCGGGCGTGGTGACGCAGATCCCGCTCTTTCTGATGTTTTCGAGCTGGGGCTGGACGAACACGCCCTGGCCGCTCACGGTGCCGACGCTGTTCGGCGGCGGGGCGATCAACATCTTCCTCTTCCGCCAGTTCATGCGGGGGATCCCGATGGAGCTCGAGGAGGCGGCGAAGATGGACGGGGCGAACGTATTCCGCAGATGGTTCTCGATCACCCTCCCGCTCTGCGTACCCATTCTGCTGTTCGTGGCGGTGGGGGCGTTCGGTTCGAGCTGGGGCGATTACTTTCAGCCGCTCTTCTATTACACCGATCCGGAGAAATACACGCTTGCGGTGGCGGTCTATAAGGTGACCGTGCTCGACGGCGTGGCGGAGAACTCGGTCGTGATGGCGGCAGGCGTATTTATGTCGATTCTTCCGGCGCTCATCTTCTTCTTCCTTCAGCGGAAGCTGATCGATGGGATCATGGTAGGCGCCGTCAAAGGATAAAAAATTTTTTGGAGGAAAGAACTATGAAGACAAAGACGAAGCGTTTCGGGATCTTGTTGCTCTCGGCGGGAATGATTTTGTCCGCGGCATTTGCGACGGGCATGATCTTAAACGAGAGCGACGGACTGATCGCGAACGCCGACAATTCGAAGGGCATGGCCGTCAAATACGAATCCGGCCAACAGGGCGGCGGAAACGGGACCTACTGGGAAGACGGTCCGTCGCAGATGCGTATCGACTTCACGTTCACCAGCGCGCCCGCGGCGAATACGATTTTCATTCAGTCTGGTAAGGACAGCGCGGTCGCAAAGCAAAATATCGGCGACTATGTGCTGTTCGACGGGACTGCGATCTCGACGATGACGTCTTCGTTCGACTGGTGGTCGCTCGGCGGCGCATTCGGGACATACACGCTCGGCTTCTGCTCCAACAAAACTCCCAACCCCCTTACGTCTTTGAAGGTGCTGACGATCAAGCAGGGCTTTACCTGGCTACTGTCCTCCGCAACGGGCGAATGGGGCAAGGATACCGATATGAGCACTTGCACGCCCTGCGAAGGCGCCACGCTCGATAAAGACGTCGTCCTTTGGAACGGCGGGGCAAACGGTTGGCTGCGCAAGGCGACCGCATTCGAGGTGACGGCGGAAAACGCCAAGATGACCCTCGGCGGCACGTTCGACGTGAACCAGCTCAAGGCAAAAGCGACCCTGCTCGACGGTTCGCAGGTCGATATCAACAGCGCATGGCTCGATGTCGAGTTCGAAAAGGACAGCGCGGGACAGAAGACGGCGACGGTCAAATATCAGGATCTCGAAGCAAAGCAGGTCACCGTTACCGTGGAGGCGGCGGCAAAGACGCTCAGCTCCCTCGAAGTGACGGGCGCGGAGAACCTCACCGCACGTCAGTATGAGTCTCCCGACCTTTCAAACGTCACGGTCAAGGCGAAGTACTCCGACAACAGCGAGACGACGCTCACGTCCGAACAGTACATCCTCGATGTCGACACGTGGACGAAGGGCACCGTGCAGGGCACGATCTCCTATACCGAACTCGGCGTCACCGAAACGGCGAACATCTCCGTTACCGTCGGCGATCCCGACCTCACGACCGGCATGGAGATCGGCTACGACAACGGAGTACCCTCTGTGATGCCCGGCACCGGTCTCTTGCAGTTCAAAGTTTCCTTTACGGGCGTTGAAGAGTTCAAGCAGGACGTCAACATCATGTCGATCCAGAGCTTTACGCATGAACGTCAGAGCAAATACATCAAACTGACGGTGAACGGCGAGGAAAAGACGCTTGCGCAGTGGATCGCAGAGAAGCCCAGAACCATCAACATGGGCGTCTATAATTCCGGGAATTACGTCTTTGAATTCCGCAATATCCAATACCCGAGCGCAGTCACGAAGGTCACGTTCCTGGCGGGATTCCAGTGGGTGACCGCGGCAAGCGACAACTGGGCATACGATCAGGAGCCCGGCTCGGTCGACGACAGATACTACAATGTCGAAAACGCAGTCTTAAAGCACGACGTCTCCATGTGGTTCAGTTCCTCCCAGTGGGAGAGAATGGCTTCCTCGATCGAGGCGGAATACACCGGCGGTGAGATTGCCATCGGCGATAAAATCAACGTCGCAGACGTGAAAGTGACCGCAAGCTACACAGACGGCACCGAAAGCAGAAGCATTCCCGCGACCGAAAGCATGCTCAGCGCGATCTCCTTTGAAGATCAGGGCACGAAGACGGTCACCGTCACCTATCAGGAATGCAACGATACGATCGAAGTCGTCGTAAAAGACGAGATCCTCACGGGGATCGAGATCACCAAGAATCCCACCAAAGTGGAATACGAAGTCGGCGACTGGACGGTCGATCTGAGCGGCATTGAAGTCAACCTTGTCTACAGAGGGGGCGGAAACAGCGAACGCAAAGCGCCGCTCGAGAATGCGGCAAGCGCGCTCACCGCGACCGGGATCGACGTGTACGCACCCACCGAGCAGTACGCGATCACCGTCACCTATCTCGATTTCACCGCAAAATATAACATCAAGATCGTTCCCTCCACCTGGGGCGGCATTACGGTCAACTGGCAGAGCGGCGGCGGTTTCCAGGCGGCGAAGCAGTCCCCCAACCTCACCATTCCCGTCAGCGTTTTGGGCGTCAGCACCAACGATACGAAGGCGGTCAAACTCTGGGGCGATGAAGACCATGTGATCGACTATCTCGAGATCAACGGCAAGCCCGCAAGGTCCTATCTCAACAAGGGGCTCGCTTGGGTCGGCTTCTTCGCACAGGAACTCACCCTCACCTTCCACGGCACCGATCTCGTGTGGAGCACTTGGGCAGACGGCACATCCGACGGCTCGAGCGATGCGGGTACCTACTATGTGGAAGGCAAATCCGAAGTCGTCGAAACGGTCAAGATCCTCAAGGGCTTCACCTGGTACACCTCTGCGGACGGCGAAGACAAGTGGCCGCCTGCAGAAGGCGAAAAATTCGTGAAGGTCCCTCATGCGATCCTCTCCGAAGACATCATGCTCTACAACGACGACGGCTACGGCTGGATGCGCGTGCTCAAACAGGACGGCGATAAAGTGGCGGACGACGCGCTCACGATCGAATCCATGCCCGACAAGACGACCTATCAGCAGGGCGAAAAGTTCGACCCTACGGGCTGCAAGATCCATCTCAAATATGAAGACGGCGGCGAAGAGAGCGTGACGGTCGTCGGGTCCGACATCAAGGGCTTCAACTCCTCCGTTACCGGCGTACAGAGCGTGACGATCGACTATCTCGACAAGAAGTACTATCAGCTGAAGATTGAGGTGACGGTCGAAGCGAGCACGACGCCCGGCGGGAACCCCGGCGGCACGACCCCCGGTGAGAATCCCGGTGAGAATCCCGGTGAGAACCCCGGCGGCACGACGCCCGGCGGCGACGAACCCGCAGAGGAGAAGGGCGGCTGCGGCAGTGTGATCTCCGCGGGCGCGGGCATCCTCGCGGCGCTTGTGGTGATCGGCGCAGCTTGCGTCGTCTTCCTGAAGAAGCGGAAAGAGTAACCTCATGAACGTTGAGCGCGCCCGCGGTGCGGGCGCGCTCTTCAAAACAAAACAAGGAGATTGCATGAGAACCGATATCCTCAAAAAGATCGGCATATTCGGCATGGCGGCAATGATGGTATTTTCCTTTGCGGCATGCGGCGGCTCGGGCGAGACCCCCGGCGGTGAGAATCCCGGCGGAAACGAGAATCCGGGAGGTGAACAGCCCGGCGGAAACGAACCCGAGCTGTTCACGGGGTACGACGACTCCCTTCGCGTGGACGACACGAGAGAGCTCACCCCGCAGGAGTATGCGGTGTACAACATCACGGGAACGGACGACTTCGGAAGGACCATCCTCACCGCAGACGGCAAGGAGGACGAGGACCGCTATGTCGGGCTCTTCTACTTCCTCTGGCTCGGGCAGCACGACTGGAGCCGCCGCGGGATCTACGACATGGCGGAGATCACGCAGAACGGGACCGATCTCGACGCCTTCCAGGTGAATGACCGCACGTCGCCCGCAGACGGCACGGGGCACTTCTGGGGCCAACCCGTTTGGGGGTACTATAACTCCACAGACGAATGGGTGATCCGCAAGCAGGTCGAGATGTTCTGCATGGCAGGGGTCGATTTCCTCATCTTCGACGCCACGAACGGCTATATCTACGAGAACGTGACGAATATCCTGTTCAAGGTCCTGCTCGAATACCAGGCGGCGGGTTGGAAGGTCCCCAAGATCATGTACTACGCCGCAGGCACCCGCGAGGGCTACATGAACGAGCTGAGGGCGATCTACAATTACTGCTACAAGACGGATAGATATCGCTCTCTTTGGTTTGCGCCCGACGGCAAGCCGATCATCACGATGTACAATAATTTCTATTATGC
>CANPZH010000030.1 GCA_947589335.1 uncultured Clostridia bacterium
TCCGCCATGGGGATGCAGGCGAGCTCGGCGATGAGCAGGGTGATGACGAGCTCGAAGGGCTGCATCTCCCCGATCTGCCGCTTCCCCATGAGCCGCATGATGATGAGCAGGACGACGAAGATGATCGCCGTGCGGATCGTGACGAGTATCATGGCGTTAGTTTCGGACATTTTCCGAAATGTATGCAAATCGGTTGCGCTTTCCTTCCCGCCTGTGATAAAATACGGGGGAAGAGTAGCCAAGGCGCGTAAAGTGTTGCGAAACGGGACGTTGTTCGCAAACGAAAGGGCGGAGAAGTGTGCTCCAAGCCCTGCGGTGCCGCGGCGCGTCCGCTCTCGCCCGCGCAAGCCCCGTCTGTTTCCCGCCGGGGAGCGCTCACGGCCACGCACATCTTGCGCACGGCGACGGACCTCTCTGAAGGGAGGTTATTTTTTATGCAGGAAACAACGAAACAGCCGTCGAAATGGAAACGGCTCCTCTATTCCGACCTCATGCTCGGGCTCTCGGACGCACGGCAGATCGCCTACATCGGGGTGATGACCGCGCTCAGCATCGCCGTCAACATGTTCGAGTTCAAATTCGCCGATACGCAGTTCTCCTTCACCGTGTTCGCGAGCATCTTGACGGGGATCATTTTGGGCCCCGTCTTCGGGTTCGTCGCCGTCTTTTTGGGGGATGCGGTCGGGTTTTTCGTCAATTCGGGGGCATTCGTCTACATGCCGTGGGTGGGGCTCTCGGTGGCGGCGATGGCGCTCATCGCGGGGCTCTGCATGAAACTCCCCCTGCATTTTGCGGGGAGCTGCTATGTCAAACTCGCCGTCATCTGCGTGCTGTCCCTCCTCGTCTGCTCGGTGGGGATCAATACGACGGGCTTCTACTTCTATTACAGGAGCGTCGGATTCACCTCTAAGGCGCTCGCCTACATCGACGAACACTTCGGCGGGGTGAACATGTACTGGACGTATGCGCTCGCCCGTCTCGTCTTCATGGGACAGCTGATGAACAACGCCGCCAACTTCGTTCTGCTCTTTGCCGCCGTGCCCCTGCTCAAGGCGATCAAGCCCCTCAAGCTCGATATCAAATGATCCGAAAGAAAAATACGATCGGCATTGTCCGGTCATCTCGGAGGTGTAACAATGGACGACGCGGCGCATAACGGCCGTTTGCAAACGCCGGAGGACGGCGGAACGGAGCGTCTTTTCATGACCTTTGCCCCCGCGCGGGAATGCCTGTGGGAGGAGATCGAACGGCTCCTTGAAGATACCCCGAGGACGCGGGAAGAGCTGACCGTCTCCGCCGAGGAATGCTCCGCGTTCGGCCCGGGGGTCTTCGTCTATGCCGACTGCGGGAGAGACGTCGCCTACAAGCGCGTGCTCACCCGCGACGGGAAGAAGTTTTTCTACCTGCTCTCGATGGATATCCCCGATTTTGTGCGGCGGCTCAAAAAGATCGTCTCGTCGTGGGAGCCCGTGATGGTCAACCCGCGGATCTTGGACGGGCTGTGCTACCGCGTCTCCGTCTGCAGGCGGGGAGAGCCTCCCCTTGAATACCGCGGGAGGAACCGCTTCCCGAAAAACTATGAGGAATTCCGATCGCTCTTGGGGGCGTTGGAGTGAGGGGAGACGGCTTTCGGAAGCGGCCGGAAAGGGCGCGCTTTTCCCCCGCGCGGGAGCGAAGTTCCCGACAAAATCTTCTTGGGTGAATATTTTGCGAAAGTCAACCCTTTGCGGTTGACTTTCCGCATTCCGCGGTGTTATAATATCGTTATGGTTTCGCAACTTCTTGCCGCCTTCGGGGCGAATGACCGGGGGATCATCCTCTTCGGCTTCGAGATCTATTATTATGCGCTCTGCATCGTCGCGGGGATCGTCACGGCGACCTGTCTTTCCGCGCTTTTGATGAAGCGGAGGAACATGTCGCCCGACTTCATCTTCACCCTCTTTGTATGCTGTATCCCGACGGCGCTCATCTGCGCGCGGCTCTTCTATTGCATCACCGACGGCATGAACATCAAATATTGGTTCATGTGGGACGACGGCGCGGGGCACGGCATCCGGAACGGCGGGCTCTCGATCATCGGCGGCGCGCTCGGGGGGATCGGCATGGGGCTCATCGTCTGCCTCGTCAAAAAGATCAGCTTTTTGCGGGCGGCGGACTGCGTGGTCATCACCATCCTCCTGGCGCAGGCGATCGGCAGATGGGGGAACTATTTCAACCGGGAGGTGTACGGCGACGTCGTGCGCAATCCCTCCCTTCAGTGGTTTCCCTTTGCCGTCAACATCGGCGGGACCTGGCACTACGCCTTTTTCTTCTATGAGATGCTCATCAATCTCGTCGGGTTCTCCCTGCTGTACGCCGCGGCGTGGTATTGGACGAAAAAACCCAACGGGGTGTTCACCTTTGCCTATTTCGTCTGGTACGGCACCGTGCGCGCGATCATGGAGCCCCTGCGCGATCCTATGTACCAGCTCTCGGGGGGCGGCGTGCAGTGGTCGCTCGTCTTTTCGATCCTCATGATCGCGGGCGGGCTCGCCGGGATCGGCGTGCTCCTCTTCCTCAACTACCGCAGAGAGGGGAGCCTCTTCGGCAGCAAGCGGGGAGATCCCTGCGGCATCACCGAATATCTCTCCCCCTACAAAGACGACAAGCCCTATTTCAGCAAGATCAATCTCCTCGGCGCGAACTATCCTCCGATGCCCGAGGAGGAGACCGCCCGCTACAGGCGGAGAAAATTTTTCGCGAAGGTGAAGGGGCGGTTTTCGGGCGGAGAAGACGTGGAAGCGCCCGCGGAGGAACCGCCGCAGGAGCCCCATGAAGAGGCGCAAAAGCCCCATGAGGAGCCTTCCGGGGCGGAAAAACACGACGGGGAGGGAACATGAGAAATCTGACGCTTTTGACCGATCTCTATCAGCTCACGATGGGACAGGGGTACTTTTCGGAGGGCAAGCACGAAAAGCTTGCCGTGTTCGACATCTTTTTCCGCCCCAACAAGCTCATCACCTATTCGGTCGCCGCGGGCATGGAACAGGCCGCGGAATATCTCGAAAATCTGCACTTCGGAGAGGAGGACATCGCCTATCTCCGCTCCCTCGGGATCTTCAAGGAGGACTTTCTCGCCTACCTGAAGGATCTGCGCTTTACGGGGGACGTGCGGGCGGTGAGAGAGGGGGAGATCGTCTTCCCCTACGAGCCCATCCTCTCGGTCAAGGCGCCCATGATACAGGCGCAGCTTGCAGAGACCGCGCTTCTTACATTTGTAAACCATCAGACGCTCATCGCCTCCAAGGCGGCGAAGATCTGCGCGGCGGCGGGCGGCGGCGTGATGGAATTCGGGCTCCGCAGGGCGCAGGGCGCGGACGCGGGCATCTACGGCGCGCGCGCCGCGATCATCGGCGGATGCGTCGGCACCTCGAACGTGTATGCGGGCAAGCTCTTCGGCGTGCCCGTCTCGGGGACGATGGCGCACAGCTGGGTGATGGATTTCCCCACCGAGCTCGACGCCTTCCGCGCCTATGCAAGGAGTTTCCCGGACGGATGCCTCCTGCTCGTCGATACCTACGACACCTTGAAGAGCGGCGTTCCGAACGCGATCAAAGTCTTCAAGGAATTGCGGGCGGCGGGGCATGAGCCCAAGGGGATCCGCCTCGACTCGGGCGACCTTGCCTACCTCTCCAAGGAGGCGCGCAAGATGCTTGACAGAGCGGGGTTCCCCGATGCGATCATCTGCGCCTCGGGCGATCTCGACGAGTATTCCGTCACTTCGCTCAAACAGCAGGGGGCGAAGATCGACAGCTGGGGGATCGGCACCAAGCTCATCACGAGCGCGGACATGCCGGCGCTCGGCGGCGTGTATAAGCTCGCGGCGGTGTTCGAAGAGGGGAGGGAGATCCCCAAGATCAAGCTCTCCGATACGACGGAGAAGATCACAAACCCCGGCGAAAAAGAGGTCTACCGCATCTACGACCGCGAGACGGACAAGGCGCTCGCAGATCTCATCGTGCGGGCGGGAGAGACGATCGACGAGAGCAAGCCCCTCGAGATCTTCCACCCCGTGGAGGTGTGGAAGCGCATGACGATCCGCAACTTCCGCGTGCGCAGTTTGCGCGAACCGCTCATCGAAAAGGGCAAGCGGGTGCGGCCTTCGGCTCCGCTGCGGGAGATCAACGCCTATTTCCGCGGGGAATACGCCCGTTTCTGGGAGGAGTATACCCGCCTCGACATGCCGCATATCTATAAAGTGGACTTGTCCGAACGGCTCTATAACCTCAAGAGCGACATGGTGAAACGGTTCGGCAAGGGAGAATGATCATGCAGAAACGCTATAAAGAAAGGGAAGTCAAAGAGCTCGTCGCCCGCCTGAAGGCGGAGTACGAGGGCGTCGTGAGGCGCCAGCGCGAGGCGCAGGAAGAGCTGAAGGAGGAGAACCGTCTCCTCCGGGCGCGGCTCTCCGTGCTCGAAGGACAGCGGAGCGAGGTCTCCGCCGCCCTGATGCACGCCGTCGCGGAGGGCGAACGGATTAAACAGGAGGGCGCGGCGCAGGCGGCGGACGGACAGAAAGAGCTCCTTCTGCTCGCCGAAAAGTGCAGACTGCTCTCCGAAAAGCTCCTGCGCAAATATCCCGACGAGGAGGACTGCGCCGAGTTCAAGACGTTTACGGACGCGCTCAGGGCGCACCTCGGCGAGGAGGTCGAGGAGGAAGAGGAGACGGGTTTCGATCTCGACGAAGTGCTCAATCCCAAACAGCCGCTCGATCTCGGCGATCTTTGCAGAGAGCTCGGGCTCATGGAGGAGGACGAATGATCATCGCGCTCATCGGAGGGATCGTCATGGGCGTTTTGCTCGCGGTCGATCTGATCACCAAGCTGGTCGCGGAGGCGCTCCATGTGAACGTGACCGTCATTCCGGGATTCATGAATTTCCGCTATCAGCCGAACAGCGGCATGGCGTTCGGGACCTTCGAGAATACGCCGTGGGTCATGAATTACATCGTCACGCCGCTCACCGTCGTGATGATCATCGCGATCGCCGTGCTGTTTTTCACCGTTTTCAAGAAGAACACCCCCGCGCGCATGGCGCTTGCCGTCATCGAGGCGGGCGCATGCGGCAACCTTGTAGACCGTCTCTGCCTCGGCTACGTGCGCGACTTCGTGGACGTCGGCGCATTCCGTCCCTTTGCCTGGCTGGGCAGCAATTTCAACTTCGGGAACTGCAACATTGCGGATTTTTACATCACCTTCGGGGCGATCGCCCTCCTCGTGATCATCCTCTTCGTGGGGAAGGAAGCCGTCATCCCCCTCGGCAAATACCGCAGGATGGCGAAGGAGGAGGAAGCGCGGGAGGCTCATGAGGCTCAACAGGCTCAACAGGCGCATGAGACTCAACAAGTTGTCCGTGAGGAGCCCGAATCGCCGAAGGGCGCGGAGGAGACGCCGAAGGCGCCGGAAGAGGGACATGACACGCAATGAATACCGCGCGGAGGGCAACCTCCGCGTCGACGTTTTTTTGAGCGAAAAGACGGGGCTCACCCGCTCCGCGGTCAAAAAACTCGCAGACGGCGGACACGTCTTCCTCGGCGGCAGGGCGGCGAAGGCGGGGGATCTGCTCAAGGCGGGACAGACGGTCTCGGTGGAGATCCCCGATCCCGTTCCCATCGCGGCGAAGCCGGAGGATCTGCCGATCGAGATCGTCTATGAAGACGGCGACATCGCCGTCATCAACAAGGCGCAGGGGATGACCGTCCATGCGGGGAACGGACACCTCGAGGGGACGCTCGTCAACGCGCTGCTGTTCCGCCTCGACCGTCTCAGCGGCATCAACGGCGAATTGCGCCCCGGGATCGTCCACCGCATCGACAAGGACACGTCCGGGCTCCTCGTCGTCGCCAAGAACGACAGGGCGCATCTCTCCCTGTCTGCGCAGATCAAGGACAAGACCTGCCGTCGGGAATATCTCGCCCTGCTCGAGGGGACCTTGAAGGAGGACTCCGGGCACATTGTCACCCAGATCGGGCGGGATCCGAAGGACCGTCTGCGCATGGCGGTCCTGCCCGCGGGAAAGGGGAGACGGGCGGAGACGGACTTTGCCGTCGAAGAGCGGTTCCCGCAGAATACCCTCGTGCGGTTCTCCCTCAAGACGGGCAGGACGCACCAGATCCGCGTACATGCCAAATATTTGGGACATCCCGTCGTGGGGGATCCGCTCTACGGCTATCAGAAGCAGCGGTTCGCGCTCAACGGGCAGCTCCTGCATGCGCAGAAGCTCGAGCTCACCCATCCGTCGAGCGGCGAGCGCATGACGTTCACGGCGCCCCTTCCCGATTATTTCGAGCGGGTGCTCGCCGTATTGCGCGGATAACGGAAAAGACAGGGCGCCGCCCGCGGATCTTCCGCGGGCGGCGCATTTCTTTTTTCGCCCGCCCTCTTTTTCCTTTACAAATCCCGCAAAATTTTTTATAATGGAGGGGATATGAATCCGTTGATCGCGATCGTCGGCAGGCCCAATGTGGGCAAGAGCACCTTCTTCAACAAGGTCGCCGGCAGAAAAATCTCCATTACAGAGGACAGACCGGGCGTCACGCGGGACCGCATTTACGTCGATTCCGAATGGCGCGGAAAGCCCTTCACGCTCGTCGACACGGGCGGGATCGAACCGGGCAGCGAAGACATCATGTGGAAACAGATCGCGCTGCAGGCGCAGCTCGCCGTCGAGACTGCCGACGTCATCCTCTTCTTCACGGACGGCAGGGAGGGACTCACCTCCTCCGACTACGACGTCGCGGAGTACCTCCGCCGCTCGAAAAAGCCCGTCCTCCTCGTCGTCAACAAGATCGACGAGTACTCCGAGGATAAGCTCTTCGAATTTTATGCGCTCGGGCTCGGCGAGCCCTTTGCCGTCTCCGCAGAGCATTCCCGCGGGATCGGCGACGTGCTCGACCGGGCGGTTGAATGGTTCGGCAAGGGGGAGAGCGCCGAGGACGATTCTCTGAAGATCGCCGTCGTCGGCAAGCCCAACGCCGGGAAGAGCTCCCTCGTCAACCGCATCTTGGGCGAGGAGCGCACGATCGTCACCCCGATCGCGGGTACGACGCGCGACGCCATCGACACTCCCTTCGAGCGGGGCGGGCGGCGATACACCGTCATCGACACGGCGGGCATCCGCCGCAAGCGGTCGGTCAGCGACGACGTGGAGTACTATTCCGTCCTCCGCGCCTTTGACGCGATCCGCCGCGCCGACGTCGTCCTCCTCGTCGTGGACTGCGGCGAGGGGATCACCGAACAGGACGTCCGCATCATCGGGCAGGTCCACGAGGCGGGCAAGCCCTCCGTGATCGTCATGAACAAGTGGGATACCGTCGAAAAGGATACCCATACCATCGAAAAGTTCGAGGCAAAGCTCAAGGAAGACCTCAAGTTCATGGACTACTTCAAGTCCGTGTACATCTCCGCCAAGACGGGCCAGCGGGTCGACAGGGTGCTCGATCTGTGCGGGGAGGTCTACGATCATTCCCGTTTCCGTATCCCGACGGGCGCGCTCAACGATCTGCTCATGGACGCCATGCGGATCTCGGAGCCGCCGTCCTATCTCGGCAGGCGGATGAAGCTCTACTTCGCCTCGCAGGTCTCCGTGGGGCCGCCGATGTTCGTGCTCATGGTCAACGACGAAAAACTGCTGCACTTCTCCTATGAGCGGTACCTCGAAAACGTCATCCGCGGGGCCTATGACTTTTCGGGCACGCCCATCCGGATACAGGTAAGGAGCAAGAAGGAAGAATGAAGGAATTCTCTCTCGCAAACGGCTGGTATTGGTTTTTGATCATGGCGGTCGTCTGCTATTTCATCGGCTGTTTCAATTTCGCCGTCCTCATCGCGAGGTTCAAGCACAAAGACGTCCACAAGATCGGCAGCGGGAACCCGGGCACGATGAACATCTCGCGGGAGTTCGGGCTGAAAGTCGGGCTGATCAACTTCCTGCTCGACGCCTGCAAGGGCGGGATCCCCGCGATTATCAGTTACTTCGTGTTCCGCGGATATGTCTTTTCGGGGACGGACGTGATCGTCTCCGACTTCACCCGCTACTTCTGCGGCGTCTGCGTCATCATCGGGCACATCTGGCCGGTGACGATGCGCTTTCGGGGCGGCAAGGGGATCGCCTCCACGCTCGGGCTGTTCTGGTTCTGCATCTCCTGTGAGGAGTGGTGGTACTTTTTCGTCATGCTCGCCCTCCTGCTCTTCGGGATCGTCGGCTACATCGCCTACACCGAGTGGGGGAGCATGGGCTCTCTTCTCGGCGTTACGGCGTTCTCCCTCTGGCAGGGGCTCATGTTCTTCTTCCGCTATGAGGCGGAGATCGGGAGCGCATGGGTGATCGCCTGCTTCATGATGCTCCTTGCGCTCAACGCCCTCACATGGTTTGCGCACAGAAAGAACCTCGTGCGCCTGTTCGCGGGCGAGGAGCACAGGACCTCCGTCCGCAAGCTCTCCCACGGGAAACGGGGAATGAGCCAAATGTAAAACGTCCGTCGAAATTCCGCACCGTCATATTTAGATGATGATCGAAATATATATCTGATGATGGAAAATGAGGGCGAAAAGAGACAAAACCGTCTGATCTCCTTCCTCTGCGACCTGCTGAGAGGGGTCGCGATCGGCGTTGCGTTCATCATCCCGGGGTTCTCGGGAGGGTCTGTCGCGGCGATCCTCGGGATCTATGAGAAGCTGGTCGGCGCGATCGCAGATCTGCCGCGGCGCTTCAAGCCGAGCGCTCTGACGCTGCTGCCGATCGTGCTCGGCATGCTGCTCGGCGTCGCCGCGCTCATCGTGCCCATCCGCCTGGCGCTCGGGAGCTATCCCATCCCGACGGTCACCCTCTTCGTGGGGCTCGCGCTCGGGGGACTGCCCTCCGTCACCGGAAAGCTCAGGGGGGAGCGGCCTCGCCCCGTCCACCTCGGCGTGGGCGCTCTCTCGCTCGCCTTTGCGGCGCTGCTCGCCTTCCTCCCGCACGGGAGCGCGGTCGATCTGTTCCATCTCGGCTTCGGCGGATATCTTCTGCTCGTGCTCGTGGGGATCGCAGGCTCTGCGGCGCTCGTGGTCCCGGGCATCTCGGGCTCCATGCTGCTGCTCATCTTCGGGTACTACGAACCCATCGTGCGGCTGGTGACGGAAGAGCTCTTCCGCGGGCAACAGATCGGGATCTGCATCTTAGTGCTCGTCTGCCTCGCAGCGGGCCTTCTGATCGGCTTTTTCGGCGTCTCCGTCCTCATGAGGTTCCTCCTGAGGAAATTCCCGAGAGGGGTCCGTTTCGCGATCACAGGCTTTATTTTGGGCTCTGTACCCGCCGTTTACGCGTCCGTGATCCGCGATACGGGAACGATGCTCTTCTCCTCGCCGTGGTATTGGGCCGTTTCGGCGGTCATGCTGCCGCTCGGGATCGCCCTCTCGCTGGGGCTCTTCCTCCTCGCAAAACGCAAAAAATAAGCGCCGTACAGCGCAAAAAAGGCGCCCGCCGAGCCACGCTCGGCGGGCGCCTTTTCCGATACCCATTACCGCAAAAAGAGGCGGCAGAGGCGCTCATAGGCGCGTCTGTAGGGGGCATAGCGCATCGGCAGGTCGATCCACGTCTTTTTGTCCACGATGCTCTTGTAGTGGGTGAAACAGTCGAAGCCGTCCTTGCCGTGATAGCTCCCCATGCCGCTCTCGCCCACGCCGCCGAAGCCCATGTACGGCGTCGCGAGATGAATGACGACGTCGTTGACGCACCCGCCGCCGAACTGCAGCCGCGAGGTGAATTTTGCGATCGTCTTCCGGTCGGAGGAGAACAGGTAGGCCGCCAGCGGCGAAGGACCCGAATTGATCCTCGAGAGGATCTCCTCCTCGTCCTCATAGGTCAGAACGGGCAAAACCGGCCCGAAGATCTCCTCCCGCATGACGGCGTCTTCGCCGGTCACGCCCCTCAGCACCGTGGGTTCGATGCGCAACCGCTCGCGGTCGGTACCGCCCCCGCAGTACACCTTTTCGGGGGCGATCAGTCCGCAGAGGCGGAGGAAATGCTTCTCGTTGACGATCTTGCCGTAGTCCCCGTTCTCGAGCGGACGCTGCCCGAATTGCAGCGCGATCTGCCTGCGGAGCTCTTTGAGAAGCTCCTCTTCCGCGCTCTTTTTGACGAGGATGTAGTCGGGAGCGACGCAGGTCTGCCCGCAATTCAGGAATTTGCCGAAGACGATGCGCTTTGCGGCGAGTTTGAGATCCCCCGTACCGTCGACGATGCAGGGGCTCTTGCCGCCAAGTTCCAGCGTGACGGGGATGAGCCGCTCCGACGCTCTCCGCATGACCTCTTTGCCGACGCCGACGCTCCCCGTGAAGAAGATCTTGTCGAAATCGAGGCCGAGAAGGGCCCCGTTTTCCTCCCTCCCGCCGAGGACGACGGAGACGAGCTCGGGCGGGAAGACCTCCCCGATGAGCGATTTGAGGACCTTTCCCGATGCGGGAGAGTAGGCGGAAGGCTTTAAGATGACCGTATTCCCCGCAGCAAGTGCGTCCGCAAGGGGCTCGAGCGTGAGGAGGAAGGGATAATTCCATGGGCTCATGATGAGCGCCGTGCCGTAGGGCGAGGGCAGGCGATAGCTGCGCGATGCGAATTGGGCGAGCGGGGTACGGACCCTTCGGATCTTTGCGTATCTGCCGAGATGTTTGATGAGAAAAGAGAGCTCCGAGAGGAGCATGCCCGTCTCGCAGAGATAGCTTTCATACCTGCTCTTGCCGAGATCGGCCTTGAGCGCCGCCGCGATCTCCGCTTCATGCGCCTTGATCGCCGACTTGAGCTGCTTCAGCCACCGCTTGCGGCGCTTGACGCTGAGCGTCGCTCCGCTCGCAAAGTAATCCTTCTGAAGGCGCAGGAGGGCTTCGGGAGAGGGTTCCGCGGGGCGGCTTGCGGGAGCGCTTTCCATGCCGAAAGCGAGACCTTCACGGCCTGCGGCGGCGAAGGCGTGTGCGTAAGACGCAGGGGGAATCGCGGACGTGCAGACGCCGCCGTTTGCCGCGGCGGGCAGCGGAGGCGCGGCGAGACGGCCAAGCGCCGAAGAGAGAATGCGCCATGCGCGGCGCAGGGGAGAGAGGCTGTTCATATTTCCACCGACCGATCGTTTTGCCACCATTATAGGGCATGAATGGGGGAGTGTCAACCGTTTGGCACGCAGAAGGGAGACTTTGGGCTGCAGAGGGACGCAGGGCGGCTATTTTTGAGCACGAAATCGCATTTTTTGCCGTTTTGCATAGTACTATGCGTAGCAAAGTATATAAATTAGTATACTATGTGTGACATAATATACAAGATATAGTGTAGTATGTCACGAATAATAACAATACTATGTCTGACGTAGTATTTATATTATGTCTGGCATAGTATTGATTTTGACGTAAAATCAGGTGTTATTTGCGCTTTTTTGCATTGTAATATGGTCGTTTCGACAAGCTACTTCGCGTCGTTGGCGCTCGTGCCGCGCTTAGAGAATCAGAACTGCGGGCGGGGCAATATGTCGTATTTAGAAACAACACCCCCTCAGTCGCTCCGCGCCAGCTCCCCCTCGAGGGGGCGCCAAGCACTAACCCTCTTGCTGTCCCCTTGAGGGGAAAGTCCCCGAAGGGGCAAAGGGGTGTCGTCATTCCGACGACCGTGCCTCCCTACGTCATTCCGACGACGTTTTTTTCCACGTCATTCCGACGAGTGAAAGCGAGGAGGAATCTGAGGAGGGAGATTCCTCGACTTCGCTGCGCTACGCTCGGAATGACGTATTGAGAGGAGAGCGGAATGACGTAATTGAGATTCCTCACATTCGTTCGGAATGACGGAAAAGAGACGGAAAAGAGAGGCGGGGCGCAAGCGGGGAAGGGAAGAGAGGGACGCAAGACGATGCAGAGAGAGGCGGGGGTGCAAGCGGGGAAGGGAAGAGAAGGCAACAAAAAAGGTCTCGGGGAGCCGAGACCTTTTTTGCGGGTATATGTTACTTGTTGAGGGAGAGCTTTGCCTTCTCCACGACGTTTTCGACGGTGAAGCCGAATTTCTCGAAGAGCTTGGGAGCGGGGCCGCTCGCGCCGAAGGTGCTCATGCCGACGATCTCGCCCTTGTCGCCCGCGTATTTATACCAGCTGTACGGGCTGCCTGCCTCGACGCAGACTCTTGCCTTGACCTTGGAGGGGATCACGCTCTCGCGGTAGCGTTCGCTCTGCTTCTCGAACTCCTCGATGCAGGGCATGGAGACGACGCGGGCCTTGATCTTCTCCTCGGCGAGCGCGGCCTTTGCCTTGACGCAGAGCTCCACTTCCGAGCCGCTTGCGATGAGGAGCACGTCGGGCGTGCCCTCGCAGTCCTCGAGCACATAGCCGCCCTTGAGCGCCTTGAGCCCGCTTCCCTCGTACTGGGGAAGGTTCTGCCTCGTCAGCACGAGCGCGGTGGGGGCGGTGCCCGTCAGGGCGGAGATCCATGCCGCCGCCGTCTCCTTGCCGTCTGCGGGGCGGTAGACCTTCATATTGGGGATGGAGCGGAGGGCGATGAGCTGTTCCACGGGTTCGTGGGTGGGGCCGTCCTCCCCGACGCCGATGCTGTCGTGCGTGAGGATATAGGTGACGGGAATGTTCATGAGCGCGGAGAGGCGCATCGCGTGCTTGCAGTAATCGGAGAAGATGAAGAAGGTCGCGCAATATGCCCTCAGGCCGCCGTGGAGCTGCATGCCGTTCGTGATCGCCGCCATCGCGTGTTCGCGGATGCCGAAGTGCATGTTTCTGCCCTCATAGCTGCCGGGTGCGAAGTCGCCGTAATGGATCTGCTCGGTGTTCTTCATGTCGGAGAGGTTGGAGGGCGCGAGGTCTGCCGAGCCGCCCATCAGGCTCGGGACGAGCGCGGCGATCTTCTGGAGGACCTGCGCGGAGGTCTGGCGGGTCGCCATCGGCTTTTCGAAGCGGAAGAGGTCTTCGACGGAGGCGAGGTCGACGAGTTCGCCCTTCATCGCCGATTTGTACTCCTTGGCAAGTTCGGGATAGGCCTTCTCGTATTCTGCAAACATCGCCTTCCAGGCGCGTTCGCGCTTTGCGCCCCGTCTGCCCGCGGTGGCGGTGTGTTTGAGGACCTCTGCGGGGACCTCGAAGGGCGCCCACGTCCAGCCGAGCTTTTCCTTCGTTTTCTGAAGGTTCTCCACGCCGAGAGGGGAGCCGTGGCACTTGTGGCTGCCCTCGAGCGGGGTGCCGTAGCCGATCTTCGTCTTGCAGATGATGAGCGAGGGCTTCTTCGTCTCCTTCTGCGCCTTCTTGAT
>CANPZH010000031.1 GCA_947589335.1 uncultured Clostridia bacterium
ACTGTATAAAAAATTTTATAGAGCTCTAAATTGACCATATGCTCCTCCTTGTCTATTTTCCGACGCAGAACCGGGAAAAGATCTCATCGATGATCTCCTCCGACGCGGTTTCGCCGCTCAGCGTGCCGAGCGCCGTGTACGCCCTTCTCAGATCCTCCGCATAGAGCTCGGCGGGAAGTCCTCCCTCCGCGCCCCGCTTGGCCGCCGAGACGGCGGACATCGCCTCCCGCAGCGCCTCATAGTGGCGCTCTTCGAGAAGGTATGCCCCCTCATTCTCCGCGCCGAAGCCCTCTTCGTACATTCTCTCCTTCAGCGCCGCGATCCCCTCGCCCGTGAGCGCGGAGAGGGCGATCTCGCAGTTATCCCTGCGGATCAGATCGCACTTTGCGCCGACAGTGATGACCGGCGTATCTTCGGGCAGGACGATCCCGTCGCCGTCCTCTTTGAGATAGACGATGAGATCGGCAGATCGCATAGCGTTCTCCGCACGGCGGATCCCCTCCCGTTCGACTGCGTCCGTTCCCTCCCGCAGGCCCGCCGTGTCGGTGATGCGGAACAGGACGCCGTGGATCTCCGTCTCGCCCTCCACAAGATCCCGCGTGGTGCCGGGGGTCTCGGAGACGATCGCGCGGTCATAGCCGAGCAGGGCGTTCAGAAGGGAGCTCTTGCCCGCGTTCGGCCGTCCGCAGAGGGCGACGTTCACGCCCGAGCGGATCTTCCTGCCGGCGCGGTACTGCCCGAGAAGGCGCCCGAGCTCCTCCCCTATGGAAGCGAGCTTTTTCGCGACCTCTTCGCGGGTGTCCGCCGAGAGGTCCTCCTCGGGGAAGTCGACGTCTGCCTCGACGCCCGCAAGGCATTCCTTGACGGTCTCCTGCAGCCGTTTCCCCTCCGCCGTGAGTTTTTCCGTGTAGAGCAGATATCCCGCGCGGACCTGCGCGGAGGACTGCGCCCCGATCATCTCCCCCATGCCCTCGACGGCGGAGAGGGAGAGCTTGCCGTTGAGATAGGCGCGGCGGGTGAACTCCCCGGGGGCGGCGAGCCTTGCGCCGAGCGCAAACGTCCGCTCCAGCGCGCCGCGCGCGATCTCCCTGCCGCCGTGCAGATGAAACTCCACGACCTCCTCGCCCGTAAAGGAACGGGGAGCGCGGAAATACACGCACATGCCGTAATCGGTGAAACTGCCGCAGTCGACGGTGCCGGGATAGAGGACGTTGGGCACATACTCCCCCTTGCGGGAGAACATGCGGGCAGCGAGCGCGAGCGCGCCCTCCCCGCTCAGACGGACGATCGAGACGCCCCCCTTCCCCTGTGCGGTTGCTATGGCGGAAATGAGATCTGACATAAAAACGCCTCCGCGGCGCAGAAGATACTATAAGCTGTACTTATAGATTATACCCTTTTCTCTTTCACTTTGTCAACTGTTTTACATGCCCTTTCCCGAAAATAGCGCTCTTCGGCGGAAAGGCGCCGCGGATGCTGCAGCATCCGCGGCGCCTGCTCTTAAAAGTCGGAAAACGGGTCGTCGTCCTGCGGGGCGCCCTGCTCCCCTCCGGGAGCGCTGCCCGGAGAGCCGCCCGAAGTTCCGCCCGAGGGCCCGTCCGTCTTGAAGTCGCCGAAGGGATCTTCCCCTGCGGGCGGGCGGGGCGCTCCGTAGCCGCCGGGGCCGCCGTAAGGGCCGTAGGGATTCTGCCTGCGGGCGTACTCCTCCGCCCTCCTGCGCAGATATTCGTTGTAGTCGACGGGAGCGTTGTTCCGCACGGCGAAGATCGTAAATCCGCGGCAGGGCAGGATCACGCTCAGAAAGACCATCAGAAACGGGCTGCGCGCGTAGTACTTCCGGAAGAAGGCAAAGAAGACGACGCAGAAGAAGACGAGCACCATGAACCAGACGAGATAGGAGATGATCCCGCAGTACTGAGAGGCGAACAGCTGCCATTCGTTGCCGGAGGCGGCGATCTTCGCGCGGTCGAGCGTCCAGTAGTACTGGTCGGTGTAATATTCATTCGGCTCGAGGGTGTAATACTCGGGACGGGTGAGCAGATACTGCAAAACGAGCATGAAGGTCTCGAGCCCCGTGTAGAGGATCTCGGCGAGCATCGCATACAGCCCCGCCCGCTTCATCTTCTGACCGAAAAAGTTCGCCTCTCCCGCGATCTTGCCCGCATACCATGTGTTCGCAAAGGGCAAAAAGCCGAGCCAGGCGTGCGGGGTCCCCGTCTTCTTGGCGATCGTGTAGAGCCCGACGCCGCCGAGGATGAGCCCGATCAGAAAGAGCCCTCCCGCGACCAAAAGGCAGATGAGCAAATTGCGTCTCATCAGTTCGACGGCGATCCCGGCGGTATCCGCTTCCTGCGGGAAAAATTGCAGGAAGGCCTGCGGGATATTCAGCCAGTCAAAAAATTCCATGCGTTTCCTCCTTCGCGCCGAACAGAGGCGCGCCGTAATCGACATTGACAAGGAAGAGCCCCTGCGGGGGCATCGTCTTTGCGAGCTCCCCGCGCGCGCCCGTGAGGAACGCCCGCGTGATCCCCTCTTCCTTTCCGCATCCGACGGCAAACAGCTCTCCCGCCAGAATGCGCACCATATTGTATAAAAATCCGTTCCCCGTCACCGTGACCGTGTAGACGGCCGCATGCCGCTCTTTCACTTCTTCGACGGAGACCGCATAGATCTCCCGCTCGCTGGTCTTCGACGTGGCGCCCGAGGAGCGGAATGCCGCAAAGTCGTGTCTGCCGATCAGAAGACCGGAAGCCTTCCGCATCGCGGAGAGATCGGGACGGAGTTTCAGCCTCGCCGCATACCGCGCGTAGAGCGGGAGTTCCGTCTCCGCATAGTATGCGCGGTAACAGTACGTCTTTTTCTTCGCCGCCCGCGTGACGTCGAACCCCCCGGGCGCAGCCTCGCTCGCAAGCGCGCGCACGTCGGGAGGGAGCAGACGGTTGAAACACGCCGCAAGTTTTTCGGGGGGGACCTTCGTCTCCGCCGCAAATTGTACGACCTGGCCGAGCGCGTGCACGCCCGCGTCCGTCCGCCCGCTCGCGGTGACCCTCTTCGCGCCGAAGAGCGCTTCTGCCGCGTCTTCGAGGACGCCCTGCACCGTCCGCTTTCCCGGCTGCTGCTGCCAGCCCGAAAAGTCCGTGCCGTCGTAGGAGATCAACAGAAGATAATTCATACCGGGAATACGGGGAAATATCTCAGGACGACGATCCCCGCCACAAGCCCCGCGATCAGCAAAAATGCGATCAGATCGCGCCAGGTAAAGCGCAGTTTTTTGTATTTCGTCCGCTTCTTCCCGCCCGAATAGCAGCGGGCGTCCATCGCGTCGCCGAGTTCGTCGGCCCTGCGGAACGCCGAGAGCAGGAGCGGGATCAGCACGGGGACGATCGCACGGATCCGCTTTGCGGGGCTCCCCGAATCGAGGTTGGCTCCCCGCGCCTTCTGCGCGCCGATGATGCGGTCCGTCTCGTCCATCAGAATGGGGATGAAGCGCAGCGCGATGCTCATGATGAGCGCGAGCTCATGGACGGGAAAATGCACCCATTTGAGGGGCGTGAGCAGGCTCTCGATGCCGTCCGTGAGGGAGACGGGCGTCGTCGTGTACGTCAGAAGAGAGGAACAGACGACGAGCAGGAATAGCCTGATCACCAGAAAGGCGGAGAAGAGGATCCCCTCCTTCGTCACCTGCAGGATCCCGTACGACCAGTAGACCGTCTCTCCCCCGTGGAAAAAGATGTTGATCGCCGCCGTGAAGAGGACGAGGAAGAGCACCCCCCGCACCGAGCGGAGGACCTTGCCCGCGGGGATCCGCGCAAACAGGATGGCGAGAAGGAGCAGCGCCGCAGCGATCCCGAGCGCGAGAAATTCCTTCGCGAGGAAGATCGCGACGATGAACGCGATGAGAAAGACGATCTTGAAGCGGGGATCGAGGCGGTGGACGAAGGAGGAGACGGGATAGTATTGCCCGAAGGAGACGTCTTTCAGCATGCGCCCCCCTTCTTCCGCGCGAGCACTTTCCTCAGAAAGTCCTCCGTCGTGAAATCGCAGTCGATGTCGATCCCGCGCCGCCCGAGCGCAAGGCAGAGTTTTGCCGTGAGCGGCACGTCGAGCCCGAGCTCCAGAAGCTCCTCCGTGCGGCGGAAAAGTTCCCGCGGCGGGAGGACGTATTTTACCTTCCCTTCGTGGAAAACCGCGACCCGTGTGCAATTTTCGGCGATCTCGTCCATGTCGTGGGAGACGATGACGACCGTCTTGCACCAGCTCTCGTGGAGCCTGTGCAAAAGCTCCATCACCTCCCGTTTCCCGATGGGATCGAGTCCCGCCGCCGGCTCGTCGAGAACGAGGGTCTCGGGCTTTGTGACGATGACGCCCGCGATCGCGACCCGCCGTTTCTGTCCGCCCGAGAGATCGAAGGGAGAGACGTCTTTGATCTCCCCGTAGGGGAGCCCGACCGCCTCGATCGCCTCTCTGACGGCGCGCTCCGTCTCCTCGGGGGACGGCTTCCCCTCCGCGAAATTCTTATATCCGAAGGCGACGTCCTCGAAGACCGTCTCGGCAAAGAGCTGGTTTTCGGGATACTGGAAGACCATTCCCACCTGCCGCCGCAGTGCGCGGAAGTCCGTCTTCTTGCTCGTGAGGTCGAATTCCCCCGCGCGCAGGACGGTCGGATCGTCCTTTTTCTTTTTCCGCCGCAGGGAGGCGGGGACGCGGATGAGCCCGTTGAGATGCTGCACGAAGGTGCTCTTGCCGCTGCCCGTCTGCCCGATGATACCGAAGAACTCCCCCTCTCCGATCGTGAGAGAGACGTCATCGAGCGCCTTTGCGGCAAAGGGCGTCTTTGCATTGTAGATGTGGGTGAGATGCTCCGCTACGATACGCATTCCGCGATCTCCTTTGCGAGCTCCTCGATCCCAAGGGTATCCGCCGCCGCGATGCCGCCCTCACGGAGGCGCTTGCAGATCACGCCGATGCGCGGCAGGGCAAGATTGTACGTCAAGAGCTCCTCATGGCGCCCGAAGATCTCCGCGGGCGCGCCCTCCATGACGATCTCCCCGCGGTTCATGACGACCGCGCGGTCCGCAAGCAGGGCCTCCTCCATGAAGTGGGTGATGAAAAGCACGGTGATCTTCTCCTCGCGGTGGAGGCGTTTGACGACTTCCGCGATCTCCCGCCTGCCGCGGGGATCGAGCATGGAGGTCGACTCGTCGAGGATCATGATGCGGGGCTTCAGGGCGAGCACGCCCGCGATCGCGACCCGCTGTTTCTGTCCGCCCGAGAGACGGGAGATGGTCGCCGTGCGGTAGGGCTCCATGCCGACGGCGCGGAGGGCGAAGCCGATGCGTCTGCCGATCTCCTCGCGGGGGAGCCCGATGTTCTCCGCCCCGAAGGCGACGTCGTCTTCAACGAGAGAGGCGACCGCCTGCGAATCGGGGTTCTGGAAGACGATCCCGACGTCTTTGCGGATATCGGACAGCGTCTTCTCCGAGACGGGGTTCCCGAAGACGCGGATCTCTCCCCCGTCTGCCGTCAGAAGTCCGTCCGCGAGACGGGCGAGGGTGCTCTTGCCGCTCCCGTTGTGTCCGAGCACGGCGACGAACTCCCCCTCTTCCGCCGAAAAATTCAGATGGTTGACCGCGGGCGCGCCCTCCCCATAGGAAAAGGTGACGTCGCGGAATTCGATCGCTTTCATGTTTTCTACAATTATAACAAATTTTTTTCGAAAGTACTACTCATTCACGATGAAAACGCCGTGAAATTTCAATCCGTCACGACGGCGAGATCTCTCAGCGCCCGCGTATAGGCGATGTACTTCTCGTTCTGCGTCATGTCCCTGTCGTAGACGGCGACGGCGGAAAATTCCAGCCCCTTGCTCTCATACACCGTCATGACGTTGATCTTGGACCGCGAGAGCTTGTTGTCGACGGAGAGACGGCGGTATCCGCGCTTGTCGAAGAGGGGCAGATACTCCTCCCGCGCGATGACCGCCCTGAGCCCCTGCTTACCGCGGAAAAATCCGCCGAGCGAGCGGGGCTTCACCCTCTGCACTTCCCCGCCGTGGAGCCCGATGGGCGCCATCTCCACGTCCGACGCCGCGGAGACGAACTCCACGATCTCATTCGTGTTGCGGTAGTTGCGGTGCAGCTCGTACACCTTCCCGAACGCGGACCAGTCTTTGACCCCCCTCCACGGGGTGATGTTCTGGCGGAGATCGCCGAAGATGTTGAAGGCGGCGTCCGAATGGATCTTCCCGAGCAGCGCGTATTCCGCGGGAGAGACGTCCTGTCCTTCGTCGATGAACACGAGCCCGTAGCGGGGCTTCAGCTCCCTTCCCGCCGTGACGAGCGCCGAACAGAGCGCGTAGCCGTCGGAGGGATAGACCCCCTTCATGCCGAATTTTTTCTTGTATTTTTTGACCGTGTTCCGGTAGTACAGCCGCGCAAGATCGACCCCATTTGCACATTTCCCGGCGTCTGCGCAGCTCTCCGACGAGCGGAGCACCAGATAGAATTCGCGGAACAGATCGAGCCCTTCGCCCATCTCCTCCAGCACATGGGAGATCCTCTCCGCCTCGCGCCCGAGCTCCTGCCGCCGCTCGATGCGGTCTGCATAGGTATAGACGTCTTCCCCGCCGATCCGCCTGCGGTAGCGCTTTAAGTCGGCGATCTCCTTCTCGACGGTCTTGGCCAGCCCCTTGAGGTCCTCGCGCGCGTCCGCAAACGCCCTCTCCGCCCGCAGGGCGACCTCCCCCGCACAGCGGTAAAACTCGATGAACTGGCGGAAAAAGTAATCGGGCGTGCGGGCGTCCTCCCGGAGGACGTAGCCGAGGAAGTCCTCGATCTGCACGAACGCACTCATCACCCCGCGCACGGGCTTGGTGAAGTAGAAGCCGCCGTCTTCCCGCTCCTTCATCTCGCCGAGGACGCACCTGCGGATACGGACGGACGCATTCTTGACGGAGAGATACTTCTCCTGCCGCCGCTTGCAGCCGAGGAGCACCTCCTCTGCGACCTCGCGGCACTCCCTGCCCGTAAACATTCCGCGGACGTTGTCGTAGAGCTTGCCGAGATCGCGCTCCAGATCCCGCACGAAGGCGTCCGAATAGAGATAGGCGAGATATTCCGCGCTCTCCCGCTCCTCCACCGTCTTCGGCGCAAGGTCGATCCCCTCCGCGGCGAGCGCGCGCAGATAGTAGTTCTTCAGCGTGACCGTGCGCACCTTTCTCAGCTCGAGCACCTGCGCGAGCTCGTCGATGAAGGCGTTGAAGGAATCGGACGGGGTGATCACGAGCACGTCCCGCGGCTTCAGCGCCTCGTTGTTGTACATGAGATAGCTCAGACGGTGCAGAAGGATCATCGTCTTCCCGCTCCCCGCGCAGCCCTGCAGCACGAAGCTCTCCCGCTCGGGGCGGGTGATCACGTCGAACTGCTGCTCCTGGATCGTGCGGATGATGTCGCGGATATGCACATCATCCTTGCGGTCGCGGATGATGTCGCGAAGGTAGGGATCGAAGAGGATCTCCTCGTCCCTTCCCGCGATCTCCTCCGGCGTGAGGACGTCCCGCACCGAGAGATATTCGTTGCGGAAGGAGATCACCTTGCCGTTGCGGACGGAGAGGGCGCGGCGGAGCACCGTCTTGTAGTCGTATTCGTTGATGGAAAAGCGGACGCGGCTCTTCTGGTAGTACCGCACGGCGAGCGGGGCGCGCCAGTCCACGATCTCGAGATTGACGTCTCCCTTCTTGCCGATGTAATAGCTGTTGTAGCCCTCGCGGTCGTCGACGACGTCCATGCGGGCGAAGTAGGGCTCGGTGAAGTAACACTTATAGGCGTCGAGTTTCTTCTTCAGGGTCCCGATCTCCGCGTTCAGCTCGAGGATGCCGCGGTAGTCGCTCGCGGCGTATCCCTCCTGCGCCCGCAGCGCCTCGATCTCCCGCTTTGCCTCCTCGATCCTCCGTCTGTAGCGCAGGATATAGCACCGCTTGAGCATGAGGAGCACATCCGCAAGATGTCCCTCCTCCTGTCTCATCTGAACGTCTTCCTCGAGAAGGGCGCAATACCACTCCTTGTCCGCGTTCCTGTGCGGGCTCAGACGGTCTTTGAGAATTGTCAGAACTTTGTCGCCCATGTTTCCCCGTCCGGACGGGCGTCTTCCGATCTTCCCCGCCGGCTCTTCTACCTATCATATCATATCCGCACGGAAAAAGAAAGGGCTTGAGAGAAATTTTTGCAAGAAAAAAGAGGGTTTTCCCCTCTTTTCGGCGGAAATGCGGCTCTTTGGTCCCGTTTATGGTTCCGTATGCTCCCCTGCGGGCTCCTCCCCGCGCGTTCTTTTGAGGAGCAGACGGGTGTAGACGGCGGTGACCGCGCAGGCGGCGAGCGCCGTGCCCGCGAGAACGAGCGCCGACCAGGCGCCGAGGCCGCCGGGGACGCAGGTCAGAGCGACCGCCCCTGCAGCGGAGAGGATCCCCGCGGCGAGAAAGAGCGCCCCGCCGAGCCGTCCGGCGTCCTTCCAAGCCTTCTCGCTCCCGAGGGGCGCAAGGGCGCGGATCCCGAACGCGGGCCCGGAAGACGGCATCCATGTCCCCAAAAAGATGAGCAGGAGAGAAAGAGGCAGCACGATCGAGAGGGCGAGCGGAAATTCCGTCTTCTCGCCGATCCCGGCGCCGCCCGAGACGAGCGCGAAAAAGATCCAGCCGAGATATGCAAAGACCGCCCCGAGCGCGGAAAGCAAGACGGCGACGAGGGCCCTACGCTTCATCTTCGCCGAGAAGACCGCAGCCCATACGCCCGCCGAGATGAGCGCGCTTGCCGCGGGAAGCGCCAGAAAGACCCAGGGCGAGCCGACCGTGTCGGCAGTCAGCTGCAGGTCGAAATGGATCGGCACAACGGCGGGCAGCGTCAGCGTGCCCGCAAGGAACCCGATCAGGTTGAGAAGGGAAATTACCGTATAGATCACTGCCGTCTTCATTTTTTGCTCCAGACCGAGACCGCAGAAGAGATCTATACGGTAATTTCCCTTCTCAACCTGATCGGGTTGAGAAGGGAAATTACCGTATAGATCACTGCCGTCTTCATTTTTTGCTCCAGACCGAGACCGCAGAAGAGATCTCCTTGACTGCGGCGGAATTGAGGGAATAGATGATCGTCTGCGCGCGCTTGTTCGAATTGATCAGCCCGCTCTCCTTGAGGACGCTCAAGTGATGGGAAACGGTCGCCGCCGAGAGCGAAAACTGGTCGGCGATCTCCCCCGCGGTGTGCGGACGGCTCTTGAGCAAGGTCAGAATCTCGCGCCGCGTCCCGTCGGCGAGCGCGCTCCAGGCATCTCTCATCGTTCTTCTCCCGTATTTCGATTGATTTCGAAATAATCATAACACAACCTACTGAAAATGTCAAGGAATTTCGAAAAAAATCAAAATAAAAAATCCTCTTGCTTTTCCGCGCGCGAAGCCTTATAATAGAGGCAAAAGGAGGAAGAAGATGAACGAAGTGATCAGATGTTTGACGGAACGGAGAAGCGTGCGGGCGTACACCGGCCGGCAGGTCGACAAGGAGACGCTCGAGAAGATCCTGCTTGCGGGCATGTATGCCCCGACGGGAATGGGCGCACAGTCCCCCATCATGGTGGCGGTGCAGGACAGAGAGACGATCAAGGAGCTGTCGCGGCTGAACGCGGAAGTCATGGGCAACGCGGGCGATCCCTTCTATGGGGCTCCGACGGTCGTCGTCGTGCTCGCGGATCCCTCCCGCCATACCTACATCGAGGACGGGAGCCTCGTGATGGGCAACCTGATGAACGCGGCGTTCTCGCTCGGCGTGGACAGCTGTTGGATCCACCGCGCGCGGGAGGTCTTCGAGGGAAGCGAGGGAAAGGCCCTTCTGAGAAAGTGGGGCGTGCCCGAGGGCTACGTCGGGATCGGCAACTGCATCCTCGGCTACCGCGCGGGCGAACTGCCGCAGCCCAAGCCGCGGAAAGAGAACTATCTCTACAGGGTCTGAGATCCATACGGGCGGTCCTCCCGAAGCGGGAGCGGCCGCCTTTTTTATGCCGAAAAAATTTTTTTGAAAATTTTGCTTTCTTTAATGTTTCTTTAATTTTCTTGAAATATGATGGAGGCACAAACAAAGAAAATACCGGATACGGGAGGTTACGAACATGAAAAAACGTTGGATCAAATCGGTTGGAGCCGCAGCGGGGCTCGCGCTCACTTTTTCGCTGTTTGCGGCCTGCGGGCAGGACCCCGCCCCGCTCAAGAACTACGACGACGGCGTCGTCAAGGCGTTTTACGCCGTCTCCCCCACGGGAGAGCTCGTCAGCCAGACGGCGGAAGCCGACGGACAGCAGTACCGCGTGACGGTGATCACTTCGGCGTCTGTCGCCGAATACAGCGTCAACGCCTCCTTCGAGGTCGTCGGAACGGACAGCATCATCGGAGACGCCGCCCCCGCGGCGCTGGTGGAAGGGAGCGGGACTTCCGCCCTCGAGACCGCCTTCGAAGAGGCCCTTCGGCTCTCCTCGATCGCAAAGGAAGAGGTCGAGGGCTTCGACTTCGACCGCGACACCTACATGGGAAAGGCCGTCTATAAGGTGGAGATCGAAGACGCCGCGGCGGAATACTCCTATATCTTCGACGCTTCGGACTTCACCCTTCTCGCGAGCGAGACGGAGCTGAAATCCGCGGCCTCTTCGAAGGGATCCTCCTACATCGGCGAGAGCCGCGCAAGGGAGATCGCCCTCGACGCGGCGAAAGCGGAAAACGCGGAGGGATTCACGATCAGATGCGTCTCGGAAAATGGCGCAAAGATCTATAAGACCTCCTTCTCGAGCGGGAATTACCTCTACGCCGTCGACATCGACGCCGTGAGCGGAAAGATCGTGAAGTTCTCCAAGTCCGTCTCCGACGGCAGTGTCACGCCCCCCGAGATCCCCTCGATCCTCTCCGTGGAGGAAGTCCGCGCCATCGCGCTCGGATTCGTCTTTCCCGAGGGCGCGGGAAGCGGCAATGCGGTCTTCCGCAAGACCAA
Source organism: uncultured Clostridia bacterium (assembly GCA_947589335.1). GTDB lineage: Bacteria > Bacillota > Clostridia > Christensenellales > Borkfalkiaceae > Gallimonas. Next base: position 11,019 of record CANPZH010000031.1, read on the forward strand.
GCTCGACTACGAAGACGGCATGTTCCTCTATGAAGTGGAGCTGATCGCGGGCGGTACCGAATATGAGTTCGAGATCGCCGCGGACACCGGCGTCATCCTCGACGTCGAGATCGGGGGCAAAGACGTCCTCCCGCAAAGCGGTCAGTTCCTCACCCGCGAACAGGCGGTCGAAAAGGTCCTTGCGGAGGCGGGCGCGGGCGCGTTTGTCGTCGATACGGACATCGAAAAGAGGTACGCCGGCGGAGAAAAGAGATACTACTATGAGATCGAGGTCAAGGTGGACGGCCGCGAGCGGGAGTACTTTGTGGACGCCGTCACGGGCGAAGTGACCCTCAACGAGGCATACGCCGGCAATCCCGCAAACCCCAACCCCGCGCTCTCCGAAGAGGAGGCGATGCAGATCGCCCTCGATACCTTCCGCCTCACCGAAGACATGATCACGTCCAAAAAGATCAAGCTCGAGCGGGAGGACGGCAGGCTCTGCTATGAGATCAAGCTCATGGTCGGTAAGACGGAATACGAGATCGACATCGACGCGGAGACGGGCACGGTCCTCGGACAGGAGGTCGACCGCGACCATGAAGACGAGCTGCCCTCTCAGCCCCAGGGAGATACCTATCTCACCCGCGAACAGGCGATCGCGGCGGTGGAGGCCTACTTCTCGGCGCAGGGCAAGAGCGCGAGGGTAGACCGCGACGTCGATCTGGAGGACAAGGGAACGGGCGCGAACAAGCGTTACTACTACGAAGTGGACGCATACGTCGGAAACCGTGAGTATGAATGCCTCGTAGACGCCATCACGGGCGCAGTCAGCGTCAAGGGCGAGCTCGTCGGGAGCGGAAAGACCCTGATCGGCGAAGAGCGTGCGCTCGAGATCGCGCTCGACCGCTACAGCCTGACGAAGCAGGAGGCGAGGGTCATCAAAGTCAAACTCGAAGAGGACGACGGGATCCTGATCTATGAAGTGGAGTTCAAGGTCAATGACCTCGAATATTCCTTCGAGATCGACGCCGAGACGGGCAAGATCCTCGACATCGATATTTCGTTTGATTAAACGGACAAAAGCTGATATAATGGAATTGCCCGGGAAGCGCCCGGGCAACTTCCCTCTGTTTTGAAAGAGGGCTTGGAGGATCTCATGAAAATTCTTGTGCTCGAGGACGACGGCAGCCTCCGCGCGACGCTCAAAAAGCGGCTCACGGCGAGCGGATTCACCGTAGAATGCGCCGAAAACGGCGAGGAGGGGCTGCATTTTCTGCGCATGGGCGGGTTCGACCTCGTCATTTCGGACATCATGATGCCCGTCATGAACGGGCTGGAATTCCTCTCCGCCATCCGCGCGAAGAAGATCGACCTCCCCGTCATCCTGCTCACCGCCCTCGACGGCAGCGGAGACATCGTGAAGGGACTCGACATGGGCGCGGACGACTACATCGTGAAGCCCTTCGAGTTCCCCGAACTGCTCGCCCGCATCCGTCTCGTCACGAGAAGGAGCGCAGGCTCCCGCGAAAATCTGCTGACGGTGAAGGATCTGACCCTCGACATCGGGACGCGCACCGTCGTGCGGGGAGGAGAGCCCATCTCCCTCTCGGCAAAGGAGTTCGACCTCCTCGCCCTGCTCATCCGCAACAAGAACATCGTGCTGACGAGGGAGCGCATCTGCGATTCCCTGTACGGCATCGACGACTGCGTCGGATCCAACACGGTCGACGTCTATATCCGCTATCTGCGCAAAAAGATCGACGACGGCTATGAAGAAAAACTCATCCACACCGTGCGGGGCGTGGGATATACGGTAAAGGAATGAAATTCGGCAAAAAGATCGTCTTCATCAACTCCCTCATCATCGCCTGCCTGACGGTGATCATCGTCGTGGCGGCGGCGGTCGCCTTGCTGCTGAACGCCAGCTATATGGAGCCGTCCAAGTACAGCAAGGTATTTGTGGATCCGGACGAGAAGCTGCAGGGGACGCTTGGAAACGGGTATCTGGAGAATCTGCTTTTCGGCGATATCAAAAGATGTCATGCCCTGCTGACGGACAGGAGAGTATACTTTCAGGGAAGGTTCCTGTATGAGAACGGAAAGCGCTCGGAATGGCTGATCAGCGAAGAGATCGTAGATCTGGAGGACATC
>CANPZH010000032.1 GCA_947589335.1 uncultured Clostridia bacterium
AGACGGAGATCGTCGAGCACCGCGTCCTCGTCCCCAACGGCATGAAGGGCAGGCTGATCTCCATCGAGGCGGGGGACTTCACCATCGTCGAACCCGTCGCACGGGTCAAGACGGAGAGGGGCGAGGAGCAAATCTGCATGCTCCGAAAGTGGCCTGTCCGCAAGGGGAGGCCGTATCGCGAGAAGTTCTCGCCCGATCAGCCCATGGTGACGGGCCAGCGCGTCATCGACACGCTCTTTCCCATCGCCCGCGGCGGCGTTGCGGCCGTTCCCGGGCCGTTCGGAAGCGGCAAGACGGTCGTCCAGCACCAGCTCGCCAAGTGGGCGGACGCGGACATCATCGTCTACGTCGGCTGCGGGGAGCGCGGCAACGAGATGACCGACGTTCTGAATGAATTTCCCGCGCTCAAAGACCCCAAGACGGGGGAACCGCTGATGAAGCGGACGGTGCTCATCGCGAACACCTCGGATATGCCCGTGGCGGCGCGCGAGGCGTCCATCTACACGGGGATCACGATCGCGGAGTACTTCCGCGACATGGGATACAGCGTTGCGATCATGGCGGATTCGACCTCCCGCTGGGCGGAGGCGCTCCGCGAGATGAGCGGACGTCTCGAAGAGATGCCCGGCGACGAGGGCTATCCCGCCTATCTTGCGAGCCGTCTTGCGGAGTTCTACGAGCGGGCGGGGATCGTGAAACTGCTCGGGAAGGAGGACAGGACGGGCTCGGTCACGGCGATCGGGGCGGTATCTCCTCCCGGGGGCGACCTCTCGGAACCTGTCTCGCAGGCGACGCTGCGCATCGTCAAAGTGTTCTGGGGGCTCTCCGCCTCCCTCGCCTACAAGCGCCATTTCCCCGCGATCGACTGGCTCGTCAGCTATTCGCTCTACGCGGACAAGATGAAGGACTGGTACGACAGGAAGGTCGGAAAGGACTTTTTGAAATACCGCCAGTTCGTCATGACGGTTTTGCAGGAGGAGGCCGCGCTCGACGAGATCGTGCGTCTCGTCGGCATGGACGCGCTCTCCTCGCGGGACAGGCTCATCATGGAGACGGCGAAGACGGTGCGCGAGGACTACCTCCACCAGAACGCCTTTCACGAAGTGGATACCTTCACCTCCATGCGGAAACAGCTCCTGATGCTGCGGCTGATCTATGAGTTTTACAGCCTTTCGGAGGACGCGCTGAAGGCGTACGTCTCGCTGGACGACATTCTCGCCTGCTCCTTCAAGGAGAAGATCGGGCGGGCGAAGTATATCCCGGAGGAGTCGCTCGGGGAGTTCGAGGAGATCTTCCGCACGATGAACGCGGAGATCAAGGCGCTCGTGCAGGGAGGAGGCGAAGATGTTTAAGGAATACAAGACGATCCGCGAAGTCGTCGGCCCGCTGATGCTGGTCGAGGGCGTCGAAGGGGTCAAATACAACGAATTGGTCGATATCCTCTGCGGGGACGGCGAAGTGCGCCAGGGGAAGGTGCTCGAGATCAACCGCGACAAGGCGGTCGTCCAGCTGTTCGAAAATTCGCAGGGGCTGCAGATCGCAACGGCGAAGGCGCGCTTTTTGGGGCACAGCCAGCAGCTCGCGGTCTCGCGCGATATGCTCGGGCGGGTCTTCGACGGCATGGGCAACCCCCGCGACGGGGGCGCTCCCGTCATTCCCGAGAAGATGTCCGATATCAACGGCGAACCGATCAACCCCGCCGCGCGCGACTATCCCAATGAGTTCATTCAGACGGGGATCTCCGCGATCGACGGGCTCAACACGCTCGTCCGCGGGCAGAAGCTCCCCGTGTTCTCGATGAGCGGTCTCCCGCATGCGGAGCTCGCGGCGCAGATCGCGCGGCAGGCGAAGGTGCGGGGCTCGGACGGAAAGTTCGCGGTCGTGTTCGCGGCGATCGGCATCACCTTCGAGGAGGCGCAGTACTTCGTCGAGGATTTCAAGCGCACGGGCGCGATCGAGCGGACGGTGCTCTTCACCAACCTCGCGAACGATCCCGCCGTCGAACGCATCGCAACCCCCCGCATGGCGCTCACCTGCGCCGAATATCTCGCCTTCGAGTGCGGCATGCACGTCCTCGTCATCATGACGGACATCACCAACTATGCGGAGGCGCTCCGCGAGGTGTCCGCGGCAAGACGGGAAGTGCCGGGGCGCAGAGGGTATCCGGGGTATCTGTACACCGACCTCGCTTCCCTGTATGAGCGGGCGGGGAGGATCCGCGGGAAGGAGGGGAGCATCACCCAGATCCCCATTCTGACGATGCCCGAAGACGACAAGACGCACCCCATTCCCGACCTCACGGGCTACATCACCGAGGGGCAGATCATTCTCTCCCGCGACCTCTACAAGAAGGGGCTGAATCCCCCGATCGACGTGCTGCCCTCCCTTTCGAGATTGAAAGATAAGGGGATCGGCAACGGGAAGACGAGGGAGGACCACGCGGATACGATGAACCAGCTCTTTGCGGCGTATGCGCGCGGGAAGGAGAGCAAGGAACTCTCCGCGATTCTGGGCGAGGCGGCGCTCTCCGACGTCGATAAGCTGTATGCGAAGTTCGCCGAGGAGTTCGAAAAGGAGTACGTCTCGCAGGGGTTCGAAACGGACAGAACGATCGAGGAGACCCTCGATATCGGCTGGAAACTGCTGAAGATCTTGCCCGTGAGCGAACTCAAGCGGATCCGGAAGGAATATATTGAGAAATATATGAAATAGGTTTCGCAAATTTCTTTGCTCCCCCCCCCTTGCCCACCCCTTGAGGGGTGGGTGTCACGGCGATGCCGTGACGGAAGGGGTGTCGGTCGAAAAGAAATTTGCGAGGAAACGTGCTCCCGTGCCTCAATTTGCGGATCCTCTCGTTCGTTTCATCGGACACGAAGCCGCAGGTATGCGGCAAATTGTGTGCGCTGCCGCAGGGAAACCCTGCTCCGCGCAGTGGATTTGGGAATGTTTTAATACGTCATTTCGAACGTATGTGAGAAATCTCAAATACGTCATGTTGAGCTTGTCGAAACATGGACCTTATTGTAATGCGGTCCACACTTCGACTACGCTACTTCGTCGCATACGCTCCTCGTGCCGCCCAAGGAACCATGACAGTAGAATGGCGGGACAGGGTGACGTAAAAAGAACGTCATTCCGCCCCGTCCGCCCCAAACGTCATTCCGAGCCGAAAGGCGCATACGGAGTGCGAATGGATTGTCTGCGAGGAATCTCAACCTGATTGTAACATTATAACAGACGTCCTTCCCGAACCGGCGCAGACGGACGGAGGGGCGCCGCAGAGAGACAAAACGTGTAAAAAATATGGCAAGATTAAACGTAAACCCGACCCGCATGGAGCTAAAAAAGCTCAAAGCGCGGCTTGCGACGGCGGTGCGCGGGCACAAACTTCTCAAGGACAAGTCGGATGAAATGGTGCGCCGTTTCACGGTCATTCTCCGCGAGGACAAACAGCTCCGCGACGAGGCGGAGGCGGCGCTCGCAGAGGTCATGCGGCAGTTTGCCGTGGCGCGCTCCGTCACGCCCTCCTATGCGGCGGAGGCGGCATTCGCGATGCCCGCTGCCCTGATCCGCGCCGAGTGCGAAAGCGAGAGCATCATGGGCGTGGACGTGCCGAAGATCGCGCTCGTCGAGGAGAAAAAAACGGACGGTCTTCCCTACGCCTTCCCCGAGATCACGAGCGAGGCGGATGAATCCGTCAGACGGATCTCCGTTCTTTTGCCGGCTCTCGTCCGTCTGGCGCAGGTGGAGAAGGCGGTGCGCCTGCTCGCCGAGGAGATCGAGCGCAACAAGCGCCGCGTGAACGCGCTCGAATACGTCATGATCCCCCAACTCGAGGAGACGATCAAGTATATCCGCGACAAGCTCGACGAAAACGAGCGCGCGGCGATCGTCCGCCTCATGAAGGTAAAGGGGAATGCCTGAACTTATGAAGATTCCGGAAACTTCCGGGGCCCGCGGACGGCGAGGCCTCCGGAGATCATAAAGGAGGATAAACCATGTTAAACAAGAAGATCGCTTCCATGCTCAACGATCAGATCAACAAAGAACTCTACTCGGCGTATCTCTATCTCGACTTCGCGGACTACTACGCGGCGGAGGGGCTCGACGGCTTCGCCAACTGGTACGAGGTGCAGGCGAAGGAGGAGCGCGACCACGCCTTCATGATCCGCCGTTACCTTCTGAGCAACGGCCATTCCGTCGTGCTCGAGGCGATCGCAAAGCCCGACAAGACCTTCAAGACCCTTCTCGATCCGTTGGAAGCGGGCTACGCGCACGAACAGTACGTGACGTCGCTCATCACGGAGATCTACCACGAGGCATTCGGGCAGAAGGACTACCGCACGATGCAGTTCCTCGACTGGTTCATCAAGGAACAGGGCGAGGAGGAGACCAACGCCGACGACATGATCAAGAAATTCAAGCTCTTCGGCTCGGACGCGAAGGGGCTCTACGCCCTCAACCAGGAGCTCGCCGCGCGCGTCTACGCGCCGTCTGCGACCGGCCCCGCAATGTAACGGTCCGCTTGGGGCCGAGCGTGCCGCCCGCGGCTCTGCCGCGGGCGGCACGCCGTATTTTCGGGGGCGAAAAACTTGCTTTTTCTCCCGCGCTGTGGTACAATGGGGAAAAATTCCAAGAACGATCGGGAGCAGATCATGCAAAACGTCATTCCCGTCGCCGAAGATCTTTTATACGTCGGCGGCAGCGACAGAAAAATTTCTCTCTTTGAAAACCTCTATCCCGTCCCGAAGGGGGTCTCCTACAATTCCTACCTCCTTCTCGACGAACAGACGGCGCTGTTTGACACCGTCGACGCCTCCGCAGGCGACCTCTTCCTCGAAAACGTCGCCCGCGCGCTCGGCGGAAGGGGGCTCGATTATCTCGTCATCCATCACATGGAGCCCGACCATTCGGCGACCGTGCGGCGGCTCGTAGGCGCCTATCCGGACGTCACGGTCGTGACGAGCCGGAAGGCGGCGGAGATGCTCGGGAACTATTTCCCCGCCGAAGAATTCCGCATCAGAACGGTGGGGGAGGGGGACGTGCTCTGCACGGGCAAGCACTCCTTCACCTTCCTCGGCGCGCCGATGGTGCACTGGCCGGAGGTCCTCATGTCCTTCGACTCCGCCTCGGGCGCACTCTTCTCCGCCGACGCCTTCGGCACGTTCGGCGCGCTCTCCGGAAGTCTCTTCGCGGATGAAGCGGACGGGGCGGAATGGCTCGAAGAGGCGCGGCGGTACTATTTCAACATCGTCGGGAAGTACGGCGTGCAGGTGCAGGCGGTCCTGAAGAAGGCGGCGCAGTATCCCGTCAAGCGGATCTATCCCCTCCACGGCCCGATCTGGCGGGAGGATCTTTCTCTGCCGATCGAAAAATACGACCTGTGGAGCCGCTATCTCCCCGAGGAGAGGGGGGCCGTGCTCTTCTGCGGCTCCATGCACGGACACACCGCCGCCGCGGCGGATCTCGTTGCCGCCGCGCTCGCGGGCGAGGGCGTGAATGCGAAGGTGTACGACGTCTCCCGCACCGATCCTTCCGTGCTGCTCGCGGAGGCATTCCGCTATTCCCACGCCGTCTTTCTGTCCGCGACGCAGAACCTCGGCATCTTCCGCGGCATGAAGACGCTCCTCTCCGACCTTGCGGCGCACAACTTCCAGAACCGCAAATACGCGCTCGTCGAGAACGGGTCGTGGGCGCCGCAGGCGGGCGCGCTCATGCAGAAGGCGCTTATGGAGTGCAGGGGCTTGACGCAGCTCGGAGAGACGGTCACCATCCTCTCCTCCGTCAAGGAAGGGGACTTGGAGAAACTCTCCGCGCTCGCGAAGACCGTCGCGGAAGACATCAAACGGCAATAAAATCCCGGAGGAAACGGATATGGCAAAGTATGTATGCAACGTATGCGGCTTCGAATACGACGAAGAAGCGGGCTATCCCGAGGGCGGCATCGCTCCCGGCACCAAGTGGGAGGAGCTCCCCGAAGACTTCGCCTGCCCGCTCTGCGGCGTCGGCAAGGAGGATTTTTCCGAGGAGTGATCACGGGCGCTTCCGCCGTGAAGGGACCGGCGCCGCGAGATGCGCGGCGTCTTTCTCCGTGCAAAAAAAGTTGACGGTCGCGCGCCGCCGTGGTATAATCCAATGGAAAGAAATTTCGAGGTGAACAATGAACGAACGGTTTGAACTCAATAAAAATCTCGCGCAGATGCTGAAGGGCGGCGTCATCATGGACGTCACGACCCCCGAGCAAGCGAAGATCGCCGAGGACGCGGGCGCATGCGCGGTCATGGCGCTCGAGCGGATCCCCGCGGACATCCGCGCGGCGGGGGGCGTCTCGAGAATGTCCGATCCCAAGATGATCAAGGGGATCCAGAACGCGGTCTCCATTCCCGTCATGGCGAAGTGCCGCATCGGGCATATCGCCGAGGCGCAGATCCTCGAGGCGATCGAGATCGACTACATCGACGAGAGCGAAGTGCTCTCCCCCGCGGACGACGTCTATCACATCGACAAGACGCAGTTCAAGGTCCCCTTCGTGTGCGGCGCGAGGGACCTCGGCGAGGCGCTCAGAAGGATCGCGGAAGGGGCCTCCATGATCCGCACGAAGGGCGAGCCCGGCACGGGCGACGTCGTGCAGGCGGTGCGCCATATGCGGCTGATGATGAGCGAGATCCGCAAGGTCGTCGCCATGCGCGGCGACGAGCTCTATGAGGAGGCAAAAAATCTTCAGGTCCCCTATGAACTCGTGAAGTATGTGCACGAAAACGGCAAACTGCCCGTCGTCAACTTTGCGGCGGGCGGCGTGGCGACCCCCGCGGACGCGGCGCTCATGATGCAGCTCGGTGCGGAAGGGGTGTTCGTCGGCAGCGGGATCTTCAAATCGGGCGATCCCGCGCGCCGCGCCCGCGCCATCGTGCAGGCGGTGACGAATTACAACGATCCCAAGATCCTCGCGGAGCTCTCCGAGGACCTCGGCGAGGCGATGGTCGGCATCAACGAGCAGGAGATCCGCATCCTGATGGCGGAGCGCGGCAAGTAATGATCGGCGTCTTTGCCCTTCAGGGGGCGTTCATCGAACACGAGCATATGCTCTCCGAGCTCGGGGAACCGTGGAAGGAGATCAGGCGGCGGGAACACTTTACCGACGGTCTCGACGGGCTGATCCTCCCCGGCGGGGAATCGACCGTGCAGGGCAAACTGCTCAAAGAGGAGGGGCTCTTTCTGCCCGTCAAGGCGGCGATCGAGGGCGGAATGCCCGTCTTCGGCACCTGCGCGGGCATGATCCTGCTCGCCAAAAAGCGGGCGAACGATCCCAATTCCTATTTCGACGTGCTCGGCGTCACGGTCACGCGGAATGCGTACGGCAGGCAGCTCGGCTCCTTCCGGACCGATCTTGCCGTCAAGGGGATCGGGCAGTTCCCCGCGGTCTTTATCCGTGCGCCCTATGCGGACCGGGCGGAGGAGGGCGTGGAAGTCCTCGCCGAGACGGGCGGAAAGATCGTCGCGGCGCGGCAGAAAAACGTGCTCGCGACCGCATTTCACCCCGAACTGACGAGCGACTTGCGCTTCCACGCATATTTTGCGGAGATGGTGCGAAGATGGCAGTCAACTACGACAAACTGATGCTCGGAGAGCTGGAGAGGGGAGCGGGGAAGAAGCTCCTCCTCCACAGCTGCTGCGCGCCCTGTTCGAGCTATTGCCTCACGCAGGTCGCGCCCGTCTTTCAGACGACGGTGTTTTATTACAACCCGAACCTCGACAGCCCTGAGGAGTACGAAAAGCGCAGGGCGGAGCAGATCCGTCTTCTGGACGAGACGGGGCTTGCGGCGTTCCTCGACGGCGGTTACTCCCCGGAGGAGTTCGAGCAAATCGCCCGCGGGTTCGAAGACGCCCCGGAGGGCGGCGCCCGCTGTATGCGCTGTTTTCGTCTCCGCCTCGGCCGCACGGCGCGGGAGGCGAAGGAGCGCGGGTTCGACTGCTTCGCCACGACTCTCACGGTCTCCCCCCTCAAGAATGCGGAGCTCATCAACGAGATCGGCTTCGCGCTCGGGCGGGAGTACGGCGTGACCTATCTTCCGAGCGATTTCAAGAAGCGGGACGGCTACCGGCGATCCGTCGAACTGTCGAAGGAGCACGGGCTGTACCGCCAGAACTATTGCGGCTGCAGATTCTCGAAGAGAGAGGGAACAACTTAAAACAAAGCGGCGCGCCCCTCGCATTGCGAGGGGCGCGCCGCCGTAACGGGCGGAAGTCAGTCGACGGGCTGTCCCGTCAGAAATCCGTTGCAAAAGTCCGCGCGGGGGAGCTGCCCCGTCTTCATCGCGCCGTCAAAGAGCGCCGAAAGCCGCACGCTCTCCGAGACGGCGAGGTGGAAGAGTTCGTCTGCGTCCCTTCCCCGCCCTCCCGAGAAGGCGGCGAAGCGCTCCCCGCCGAGATAGTCGGGCTCGGGAGTTTCCCGCGGATAGAGACGGGAGAAGAACCGCTTTGCATGGAAGAGCCGCTCGGCGCGCGCCCAACCCCTCTGGGCGCGGTAACAGCGCCCGTGGAAGGCCTTGAGATAGAGGGAAAAGTTTTTCACCCCGCGGCGGAAGCGGCTCTCCGTCACCTCCTCCCTTCCGAGCTTTTCGGCGAGATAGGCATAGAGCCGCAGAACGGCGCCCCCGCGCACGATCGCCTTCGGAGAGAAGGGGAACACATACTTCTCCGCGCTCTTTCCGCGCAGTTCCCGCAGGAAGAAGACGTCCCAGTCGTTCTCGATCTGCTGATGCTCGCGGCTGTCGCAGCGGCGCTCCTCGAGGAGACGGTAGACGAAGGGATGAAAGGCGGAATCGGCGGCATAGTGGGCGATATAGCCGAGGACATAGGCATAGGCGCGCTTTTCGGCGTCCGCGTCGAAGCGGATCCCGCCGCGGAGAGCGCCGAGAAAGAGGGAGAACACCTCATACACGCGGTTGCGGTGCAGATATTTCCCGAGGTTGTATTCGCTCTTATTCCCGATGCGGTAGAAGAAAAAGACGTCGGGCCCCTGCGCCCCGAGGAAGAATTCGTCGGGCGCAAACGAGACGGCCTCTTTTGCCGCCGAGGGGAAGAACGGCGCCGCCTCTTCGGCGACCAGTTGATGGGTGATACTCGAAGGCATACCGTTATTTTATCCGTTTTGCGGAGATTTTATCTCCCGCGCTCCGAAAATTGCCGTACCGAGACGGATCATGTTCGCCCCGCGGGAGAGGCAGAACTCCCAGTCTCCGCTCATGCCCATGGAGAGGAACCCGACGTCCGCGCTCTCCGCTCTTGCCCGTTCGAAGAGGGCGCGCATGCCGTCGCAAAGGGGGCGGAGCTCCTCCTCCCGCGCGATGGGCAGCACCGTCATGAAGCCCTTGACGCGCAGCCCCTCTAACTTGGAGAGCCGTCCGAGCGCCCGCATGCCTTCGGCGGGGGGATAGCCGCCCTTTGCAGCCTCCCCTCCGGCGTTGATCTCAATGAGGATCTCCGTCTCCGTCCCCGCCCGCAGGGACGCCCGCGCGATCTCCTCTGCGAGAGGATCGTTGTCCACCGATTGGATGAGGGAGACATTCCCTACGAGGTATTTGACCTTGTTCGTCTGCAGCCGTCCGATGAAGTGGCGGCGGCAGGGCAGGAGGAGCCCGCTCTTGTCGCGGAATTCCTGCGCGCGGTTCTCTCCGACGTCGGCGATCCCCGCACGGATCGCGCGGTTGATCTCCTCGGGCGTGCGGGTCTTGGTCGCCGCGACGAGGGTGACCCGTTCCCCGAACGCGTTCCCCGCCGCAAGGCGGGAGAGCAGTTGTTTCACGTTATGTTCGATCATCGCCGTACAGGATCCATTCGTTGCTCTTCAGAATGTCATGGAAGAGGGGAGAGCCCTCCGCCGCGCGGTAAAAGGGCCCCTGTACGAAGATCTGCTTGTGTTTGAGATCCGCGAGCAGGGGATAGGGGTATTTCCCGCCGCCGAGGAAGAAGAGACGGAGCCTCTCCTCCTCCGCTTCCGCAAGGCCGTACCAAAGGTGCCGTTTGAGCGCCTCCGCGTCCGCCTCTTTCGCATAGAATTCGATGAGATAGTCCTTTCTGTGCGCGGAGGGACGTCCGACGCGCCGTTCATTGCCGAGATAGGTGATGTACACTTTCTCCGCATTCCCGGCGAGGGCGAGGAATTCGCTTCTGCGCTCCTTTTCGCGCCTTTCCCGCCTGCCGTTCATCGCTAAATTGAAGATGAGGTGGAAGAGATAGACGGGGAAGAGGGCGAGCATGAGATAGAGAAAGAGCTCCCTGTCCGTCCACAGCCAGGCGGCGAGCATGCCGAGGACGCCCACCGTCAGGACCGCGAGAATGATATAGAATACGGCGCCGAGCTTTTTCATGCGTTCAATGCTTTTTCAGCCGCCTGAGGAGGGAGGCGGCGCCCTGCGCCGAGGCCTTCCGGGAGGATCCGCCCACGCTGCCGCGCGCCTCGGCGGACGCGCGCGTCGTCACCGCCGTGAGGATGTCCTCCCCGAACAGCGGATTCACCGCCCGGAATTCCCCGAGCGTCAGACGGTCGAGCGTCTTGCCCTGCCCGAGGCAGTAGCGGACGAGCTTCCCGGTCGCGGCGTGCGCGTCGCGGAAGGGGACGCCCTTTCTCGCGAGATAGTCGGCAACGTCCGTCGCCGTCGCGAATCCGCCGCCCGCCGCCTCTGCCATGACGTCGTAGCGGAATTTCATCTTCCCGATCAGCGCGGTATAGATGGAGAGACAGGAGAGCAGGGTCTGTTCGGCGTCGAAGAGCCCCTCCTTGTCCTCCTGCAGGTCCTTGTCGTAGGCGAGCGGGATCCCCTTGAGCACGGTGAGGATCCCGACGAGGCTGCCGTACACCCTTCCCGTCTTCCCGCGCACGAGCTCGGGGATATCGGGATTTTTCTTCTGGGGCATGATGGAGGAGCCCGTCGAGTATTCGTCGGGGATCTCCCAATAGCCGAATTCGTCGGAGGTGAAGAGAATGGTGTCCTCCGCAAGGCGGGAGAGATGCGCCATCGCAAGAGAGGCACAGAAGAGGTATTCCGCAACGAAGTCGCGGTCGGAGACGGCGTCCACGGAGTTTTGGGAGATCTCGGCAAAGCCGAGCAGCCGTCTCGTCATTTCACGGTCGATGGGGTAGGAAGTCCCCGCGAGCGCGGCGCTGCCGAGCGGCATCACGTTGACCCGCTTGCGGCAGTCCTCGAAGCGGGTGATGTCGCGCAGGAACATCTCCCCGTAGGCGTTGAAGTATTGGGAGAGGCTCAGCGGCTGCGCCTTTCTGAGGTGGGTGAACCCGGGGATCAGCGCATTGCCCTTGCGGGAGACGGCAAGCAGCGTCTCTATGAGCTGTTTCAAGGCGGCGATGACGCGGTCGATGCTGCCGCGCACATAGAGGCGGAAATCGGTCGCGACCTGGTCGTTTCTCGAGCGCGCCGTGTGGAGCTTCTTGCCCGCGTCTCCGATGCGGCGGACGAGCTCGTTTTCCACGAAGGAATGGACGTCCTCCGCCCCCTCGACGGCGAGCGTGCCCGCCTCGGCGTCTTGAAGGATCGCGCGCAGTCCCTCGGCGATCGATTCCGCCTCCGTCTGCGGAATGATCCCGCATGCGCCGAGCATGGTCGCATGGGCGACGGAAGCGGTGATATCCACCTGCAGAAGTTTTCGGTCGAAGGTCAGCGATTCGTTGAAGGCGTCCGCGTCTTCCGAGAGCGCCGCGGCGAACCTTCCTTCCCAGAGTTTCATGGTCTTCCTCACTCGGATTTTTTCTTCATTATACACGTTTTTCGGCGAAAAGGCAAGCAATCCCGAGCCTTTGCTTGACAAACCCGCCCGATTTGTATAAAATAAACTTATGATCATTCTGGGAGTCGACCCCGGGATCGGCACAATGGGATACGGCGTCATCGAAAAGGACGCCCGCGGAGATTGCCGCGCCGTGGATTACGGCGTCATCAAGACGCCGCCGGACGAAAATCTCGCCGTGCGGCTGTGCATCCTTGAGGACGGGGTCAACAAACTGTTTGAAAAATTTCATCCCGTAGAGGCGGCGATGGAGGAGCTGTTCTTCTCCAAGAACATCACGACGGGCATTGCGGTGGCGCATGCGCGCGGGGTGATCCTCATGACGTGCAGCAAACATTGCGGCAGGATCTACGAATACACGCCCAACCAGATCAAGCAGGCGCTCACGGGATACGGCAGGGCAGACAAGGGGCAGATGCAGCGCGTCGTCGCCTCCCATCTGCGCCTTCCCTCCATTCCCCGCCCGGACGACGCCGCCGACGCGCTCGGCGTTGCACTCTGCCACGCCTTCACGAGCCGCTTTGCGAACATGTTCGGGATCAAATAACTGCTTTCGGACGGTTGCACCTCATACGTTATTCCGACGACCGTCTTCCTTACGTCATGTTGAGCTTGTCGAAACATGACGTATTTGGGAACGCATTCCCCCCACGTCATTCCGACGACCGAAGGGAGGAGGAATCTGAGGCCGAGATTCCTCGCGGACAATCCATTCACACTCCGTATATGCCTTTTCGGCTCGGAATGACGTATTAAATAGGGCGGAGCGGAATGATGTTCTTAATACGTCATGTTGAGCTTGTCGAAACATGACGTAATTGGAACGCCGTCCCCCCCACGTCATTCCGACGACCGAAGGGAGGAGGAATCTGAGGCGGAGATTCCTCGCGGACAATCTATTCGCACTCCGTATGTACCTTTTCGGCTCGGAATGACGTATTCCCTCCATCTTGGCGCCCCCTTGAGGGGGAGCTGTCGCGAACGAAGTGAGCGACTGAGGGGGTGTCGTCATTTTTGTAACACCCCTTTCGGCTCACTACGTTCGCCACTTTCCCCTCAAGGGGACAGCAAGAAAAATGCGTTTCCAAAATTACTGCGCGTTGGAAAACCACGCTTTTCCATAAGCGCACTGCATTTGCCGCATACCTGCGGCTTCGTGTCCGATGAAACGAACGAGAGGATCACGCGGGTTCAGGCAAAAGAGCGCGTTTCCT
>CANPZH010000033.1 GCA_947589335.1 uncultured Clostridia bacterium
AAAGGGCGTATTTTCTGCTCTTGCCGGATCTTCGACGCCGGTGCCGAAGGGACTGCAGATCCCGGCTGCACCAAGCGGAATTTTGCCGCTGTTGGAGCCCGAGAGATCTCGCGGAAGGTGTTTCTTTGCGCTTTTTAACCTTCCTGTTGTGCCGATTTGGAGCAAGGGGAAGGCGTAGGACATGGGTGCGCAGATCATTTCCTACTGGAAATGAGACGATAGGGCAACGGGAGGGACGCTTCGAGGGGTAGGCACTACCCCGAAGCGGACCCCGTTTGCCCTTATTGTCGTTTCAATTGAGGTCAGGGCGCAGCCCTGCCGCTTTGTTTCAGATAATGGGGTCAGGGCACAGCCCTGCCGCCTTCTGCTTCCGGATGACGGGGTCAGGGCGCAGCCCTGCCGCATTCTGGGCATGTTTGCGTAGGCAGCCTTGTCTTCGGGAAAGCTCGGGCAAGGCGCGGGGAGGGC
The DNA here is from genome assembly GCA_947589335.1 of uncultured Clostridia bacterium. Lineage (GTDB taxonomy): Bacteria > Bacillota > Clostridia > Christensenellales > Borkfalkiaceae > Gallimonas. Next base: position 469 of record CANPZH010000033.1, read on the forward strand.
CCTTTCTGAGGGCCCGAACCGTTCTTTTTGATAGAAGGATTGATAACTATATAGGAAAGAACTTGGAAAGGATCGTACTTTGATTTCGAAAAAATCGAACGGTGAAAGTACACATTTTTCCGAGTTTTGAGAGGAAAAAATTTCCCCCGCCGGAGAAGGTGTCCGTGCGGGGGGTCGGCAAAATTATGGCATCGCCGAAAAGAGCGTCGGTCCGCTCTTCTCATTTTTTTCAGTTAGTCTTGTTCGTCCTCCTCCGATGCGTAGCAGTCGCACGGTTGTCCGCTTGGCAGGAACCCTGTGTCGCTGCATTTCTTGCATCTGCAATATGTCCTTGGCTCGAGATCCGGCGGGGATATATTGTGCCGCGTCATGATCTCGAGGAGACGGGCTTTCAGGATGTCTTGTTGCTGTTTCAAGGCCGCACTCTGAGAGGAGCTCTTGCCTTCCTCCTCGTCGAGCTCCGCGCGGGCGATCTTCGGATCCAAAGCGCGGATCTCAGATTCGAGCTCGCGGAAGCGCTCGTCGCGTTCGAGACGGGCGCGGCAATCGTCCGCCCTCCGCTCTGCCTGCCACCTAAGGGCGGCGTAGAAGCGGTCCCGCGCCGTGCGCGTGTCATGGGCGATCTCTGTCTCCGTGCGCCTCTCCTTGGGCTCCTGAGGCGCTTTGCGGCGCTTGTGGCGCATTGTGCGGATGATCGCTTTATGCGCCTTCAGGTGGAGCGTCTTGGTGTAGCGGCGGCCGCGGAAGCGCTCAGAGCAGTGGACGAGCTTCGCGCCGATGAGAACATCGAGCGCTGCGCGCACCGTCTTCTCGCAGAGGCCGAGCATGTCGGCGATCTGGGAGACGGAGCCGGTGAAGCACTTTGTCTTGGGATTCTTCGTGTGGGTAGCGATGAGGGCAAGGATAAGGGACTCCGAGTCGCGGAGCTTCCGTTTGGCCTCTTCGCGGGGGATGGGGAACTCCTGCGTCTTGAAGAAGAGCTCCATCTCCATGACGGGGACATCCGGGGAGATATCGAGGGCCCTGTATTCGGCCTTGGCGTGGAAGCGCTTCGTGCGGCCGATGAGTCCCTTCCCGATCAGGCTTTCAAGGCAGGCCGAGGGCGTGCTCTTGGATCCGATCCCGAGGGAAGTCATGAAATCGCTGTACGAGGCGCGGCAGACGGCTTCAGGCTTATCCTTGAGCGCAGAGCGCGAAAAGACGAGCGCATAGATCTTCTTCTCTGCGTTCGTCATCTCCTTAAAGTGCGGAGCGTTCAGATAGGGGATCCTGAGATACCCTTCAGACGCTTCGGGGATATTCTGTTTTACCGATGCCTGTGCCATGTTTTCCCGTGTCGCTCCTCCGGTTTCCCGCGGAGGAAGCATTCCTGATTTCCTGATTTTGCCTCTGAGAGGCCGTTTTGTGACAGCTTTTTATCCTTGTGCGATCGCCGCACTCCCCGTATACGGGGTTTTCACCTTGGAGATCTCCGCCTCGAGCAAGATCTTCCGTCCCAATCGAGTGGGATCATTCGAAGAATAACTCGGCGTAAGTCTCGAGCTCCTTCAGGGTGGAGAAGGCTCTGATGACGACGGACTTGCCGTTCTCGAGCGCCGCGTGGTAGCGATTCTTGCTTGTCCGTTCGATGATGATTGTGCCCGTGCAGACGGGAGCGGGGGGCTTAGGGACATTGATGATGTAGCTGACGAAGCCGTTGCGGTGATACATCGGCGTCTCATAGCAGTCCGCCTTGCGGTCGTCCTTGGGGAAGGAGAAGCGCTTCATGACGACGGCGTCTTCGTAGAAGGTCTTCTCGAAGTTTCCGAAGATCCCGCCCCAGAAGCGGTTATTGAAATCATTCTTGTCGATCGTCATGCCCGCTTTCTCCTGCGCGTACGGCGCTCTTTGGCGGCGCGGTTATAGGCGCCGATGAATTCGTCCGCGACTTCGGCGAAGCTCTTGTCCTCCGCCCACTCGCTGAGCTTGTCGCAGGTCCAGTTGCATGTGGCCGCCTTCTTGCAGGCACGGCACGGACAGATCTCTTTTCCCATGGTTTCCTCCATTGATTTAAGCTGTTTCTTGGTCCATTCCGCTGAAGATCTCGCGGAACGCCTCGGGCGGGATCTGCGGCACGATCTGTTTGAGCGCTTCCTGCTCGAGTTCCCGCACTCTCCCGATCGCCTGCAGATAGCAGTCCGAGAGAAAGTTGAGCGCATTGGCCATTGCGTTGTCGCCGCCGAAGGTCCTCTGGGGCCCGTCGATGTCGATCGCCTCCTTGAAGGCTCTCCCGGCGTGCATCCATACCGTCACGCCGAAGGGCCCGCTCTCGAAAATCACTCTGATCCAGATGTGGCTCCTGTAGAGCTCCATGCTCGTCTCGAATGTCCTGCCGTTGAACTCCCAGTGCCTGTTGCAGCTGTTGAACGCCTTCCGGAATGCCCGCCGCGCCTTCTCCTGCTCTGCCTTGTTCATAGATTTCTCCTTTAACCGTTTTGGTTAATATTATTATATTCACCAACTTGGTTAAAGTCAAGATATTTTTTCCATTTTGGTTAAAATATTCTTATGAACATTTTTTCCAAAAGGCTTAAAGAGCTCCGTCAAGGCAAGGGGCTTACACTAAAAGAAGTTTCCGGTGCCCTTGGATTAAGCCTTATGGCGTATGCCCATTATGAGCATGGGGATCGGCAGCCGTCAATCGATACGATCCGAAAAATTTGCGACTTTTATGAGGTATCTTCTGATTATCTTATCGGGCGTAGCGACTATTGAGCTGCGCCTTTATGATCTCCTCGGTGGATTCTTCGAAGATCTTGGCGAGTATGAGCACCTGTTCAATATTTATCATGCGCTGTCCTGTTTCGTAGCGATATACTGCTTGTACGCTTACGTCCAGCATGGCGGCGACGTCGCCGATCGAGCGCTCGGCGCGTTTGCGGAGTTTCCGCAACGTAATATTTTCTTCCATTTTTCCAAAACCTCTTGACAAAAGCTGTGGAATCGCATATACTATATACAAGAGAGGTAAATGTAACCGTTTTGCGGTTGCGGGTTATGTACGAATTAAGTTTCGGGTCACCGCCTCTCTTATTTTTTTGTCTTTTTTCGTTTTCGCAATTTTTCGATGAGGTCCCAAACCTTTACTTTGTCCTCTGCGCTGAGTCCAAGCCCATCAAGTTTTTTCCCATAGAGCTTGGCCTTTTCTTCTGTAAGCGCAGGCCGGATGTAGGCCTTCCTGTGATCCTTCGGATCGGGGTTCTTTTTTAAGGGGATATTGTTGGTTCCCTTGGTATGCTTCGCATGCGTTATTCCGACGCTTTGAAATTTATTGCCGCTTCTTCCGCATACATAGTGAGGGTGTCCCTTCCCTTCTTTGCTGTTGATTTTTTGCTCTTTGGAGTTTTTTCTTTGTTTTTCTTTTTCATGATAATTCTCTTACGGACATAGATTCGCAGATACGGAGCTTGTCGCCCACGATGACGAGGATGCCTTTGTCGGCGAGTCTTTTCACGAGGCGGCCCACGGTGCGGGAAGAGACGCCCACGGCGAGGGCCGCGGCGTCGAAATCGAGGCGTCTGAGTTCGAACCTCTGGACGCTGTTGATATAGCGGATGAGCTTGTAGCTCACATTGTCTTCAAGCAGGGCCTGCGAGATCTTCGTCAGGGACAGTGTCATCATCGTCCTCCTCCCATGCCTCCGCGGGCGTTTCAAGCGCCTCAGGAGGGCTTTGCACGGCCTCCTCCGCCTCCTCCGCGGGAACTTCGTCAGGGAGGGCGTCTGCGGCCTCTGAAGGGCCGCTGTGCCGTTCCAAGTATTCTTTCTTGAGCATTTCGAGATGTTCCATGAGTTCGTCGTAGTAGAGCTTTGCGTCGCTTGCGATCCTTTCGTCGGCGAGATCTGCGGCCTCGTTGGTGTGGATCTTCCAGAAGGACCACCAGTTGCGCCAGCGGCGCGGGACCATGATGTCGCGCTTTGCGGACAGGATGTAGAGGTCGATCGAAACGGCGGCATCGAGCTTTGCCCGGTAGAGGCAGTAATAGGTCTTGTACTCCTCCTCGAGGGCATTCTCGATCGCCTTGTTGAGGGAGTCTGACATCTTGGCGGCGTACTTGTTCTTCCTGCAGGCGAGTTCGAAGATCCTCTCGTGGATCTCCTGAAATTCGCGGATCAATTGATCGGTAGGATCCATTATGCGTTTTCCTCCTTGGTATCCTTGGAGCGGTACCATTTGGGCTCTGTGGGGTCGTAGAGCTTCCTGAGATTGCCGGGAAGTCCTTCCTCCTCGCGGAAGGGGAGGAGGGTGAAGGCGCTCTCCCGCTCGTCCTTGGGGAAGAAGTTCGTGCTCTGTTCGTAGGAGTCGAAGGCCTCGAAGATATTGCCGCGGTGGACGACGGGCTGGATCTCATGCCCGCCCTCGCCCGTCGAGAGATAGTCCATGACTTCCGCCTGCGAGGCGAATTCACGAAGATACCAAGTGGAGGAGAGGATCCCGCCGTAACTGTTTTCCTCGTTCTCCATTTTGAGGACCTCGAGGAAGCGGGGCGTGAGCTCGCGGATGTTGAGGTCGATGAGCTTCGGGCGCTGGCAGTCGATGTAGAAGTTCATCTCGTTCTGGCGGTGGAGCTCGAAGGCCCTTGAGACATGGTCGCGAAGGGTGAGGCTCTTGCGGCTGTTGAAGTACTTCTGCCCCTCAGTGATAAAGCAATGGGCGCAGGGGAGCAGGTATTGGACCTCGAACTCGTCATTGCCCACGCCGAAGTAGTAGGGGTTGAAGAAGTACGGGCTCGCCTCCTCTTCGTAGTCCACGAGAAATTTCACGCTGTAGTTTGAAAAGATAGGCGGTTTGTCGGGAAGGGGGAGCGCGTAAAGCCTCCGCTCGTTCTGCAGGATGATCTTCTCCTTGCAGCGGTCGAGGAGCTCGTCGCCCTCCCGCTCATAGAGATCGATCATGAAATGCGTCATGAGCGAGGTCTTACCCGCTCCCGGTTTTCCGAAAATAATGGTGATCAACGCTTCTTCTTGGCAGCGGTCTTTCTCTTAGGCGCGGCCGCCGCTTTCTTTCTGGCGGCTTTTCCTGCCGCCTGCACGGTGTAGCCGTTGTTTGTCGCCCACATCTCCGCGCCGCGCTTGGTTTTCCACTTGTTGGGGGCATTGTACACAACGCGGTTCTCGGTGTTCTTGAGCAGGTAATAGGTGCCTGCGGTGGTCCTGATGGGTGCTGCTTTTACTTTCATGATAGATATCCTCCTGTTTGTTGCCGCCTGCCCCTCCCTGCGGAGAGGGAGGGGAGCCGAGAGATCTCCGGCGGCCGGGAGATCTTCCGTCCCCGTATACGGGGAGCTATTTGTTTTTGGTGTTCTTGGCATTGAGGACTGCGCTGACGATCGCGATCATGACGCGGGCAAAGGCGTACACGCCGATGACGGAGACGATGACGGTCGCCACGACCGTCCAGCCCGCAAAGTAGGCATTGACCGTCGCCAGCCAGTCCACAAGCATTTTGAAGGCGATCGCGATGAGAAAGAGGACCAGAGAGGTGATCACTTCTTGCCTCCCCTTGTGCCCTTCTTGGCGGTACGGGTCTTTCCCTTGCCCTTCCGGACGCTCTTCTTGGCGTTCTTCTTCGGCTGCGCCTTCTTGGAGCTCTTCCGCTTCGGAGTCTTTTTGCGGCTCTTCTTTTTGTCCGTCTGTGCTCTGAGCTTCTCCGCTTTTCTGCGGAGGCGTTCGCTCTCGGCACGCTCCTTCTCGCGCTTGAGCTCCTCTTTTGCCTTCCTTCTCTCGGCCTTGGTGCGCTCTTTTTCGCGGCGCTCCGCCTCGCGTGCGGGCTTCTCCGCCCGTCGTCGCTTCACTGCCTCGCTGATCTGCTTACAGATCCACGCGATTCCCTTGAAGGGCAGCAGGATGAGCCACCAGAGGAGCTGCAGGATGTAGGGCAGGATAGGGAAGAGGAGGACGAGCAGAAGGATGATGATGACGGCGATGACCACCCACTTGAGCCAGTCAAACCCGCCGTTGTCGTCGCTGTCGTTCCTCCCGGCGCTGTCGGTGGGGGTGTAGGACGGATAGATGTCGATGGGGTTTGCAACGACGGGGATGATCGTCACGGCATCCTCTTTCACGAAGCCGAGATAGATGATGTCAAACCCGAGATAGACGGCGTCCTCGAAGCCCACGATGTTCGGCGGGGACTCGAACCAGCCCGTGCTGTCATCCCAGAACTCGAAGGTCTCTGCGTCGTACTCTGAGAGCGAAAATCTCAGAAGGAAGGTCGTCTTTTCCTCTTCCTCCGCCTGCTCGACATAGCTCCTCAGATCCTGAAGCTCGCTCTCATCCACGAGGATGTCGTTGGAGAGCTCATAGTCCGAGACGCCGACGCGGTCGCCCGTGAGCGTCTCAATGGGCTTGATGTCCTCCTTGGTGAGCCAGTCCTCCTTGTTCCTCCCCGGGATGAAGATGTTCCAGAACTGGTCCCACCCGCTCGTGTTGTCCTGAAGTTTGAGATCCAGCCACTGGCTCTCATCCCGCGCGTCAAAGACTTTTTGGTTGTAGCCCCTCGTGTGTCCCTCTTCGACGGTTTCGCTGAAGAGGTGGGCATTGTAAGTTCTCCCGGCCACATTCAGGACATCGCTCCCAACGGCATAGGAATTCGCATACTCCTCGAGGAGTTTCCCGGACGCCGTCTTCGTGATGTCGTCCACCTTGATCGCCCAGTCATACCGCTGGATACTGTCGAGGGCGTTTTTGGATGCGTGGTTCCAGCCAAGTCCCTGCTCTCCGCTGTCAGACGGTCCCAAGTAATCGTAAAAATAGAAATCGATGTTAGGATCGTAATAGACGGGCCCGTTTACGCCTTCCAGCGTATAGGGCAGGGAGTAGCCCGCGCACCGTTTGAGCTTCGCATGGATGTCGTCGTCATCGGTGACGAGGACGAGGCTCGTGCGGTATTCGTACCACTCCGCCTTGACGATCTGAAGGGCGCCGTAGTTGTCCATGTAGTAGTTGGGCACGGCGAAATACACGCTCGAGAGGGTCTTCCGTTTCTCGGTATGGTAGGCGCTGGGAGTGAGATTGTCCGTACGGTACCAAGTGCTCCGAATGTCAAGGGAGATCGTGTCGAGCTTCTTATAGGTGATCTCGAGGGTGTTCTCGTCGCTCTGGACCTCGTCACAGCCCGCAGAGTAGCCCTTGCAGTAGTAGGTGAAGGAGGCGCCCTCGTTCCCTTCACGCCCGGAGAGGCTGTCCGTCGCGGTGTCGTCGCCCTTGAAGAGGAGCTGCACGCTCGCGATGTCGTATCTTCTCGTCCCGCCGTGGGCCTCGGCATAGGCGCGGGCGGTTTTGTAGGCCCCTGCAGAGTCATCCAGCCTGAACTTGAGGAAGCGGTTGTTGGCGGTCTTGTCGAGGAACTTCAGGGCGCAGTTCGCGTAGTCCGTGGGCTCGCCGTTCTCCCCATAGGAGACCGCCATGTTGACAACATTGGCTCCCGTCTCCTCGGAGACTGCCTTCTCGGTGGGGTTGTAGACATAGAAGTAGATCCCGTAGTATGTCCCGGAGATGAAGGAGCTCTCCGAATACGCATATTCCATGAACCCGACATCGTCGAGAAGACGGTGCTTTCCGAGCGGGTTCATGGGATAGGCTGCGATATTGACTTTTGCAAGGTCGCTCTCGATCTCCGTGTAGTCATACGCGATGTATTCGGCAGCGCAAACCGCGGCCGGGATCGGGGCGATCGCCGACGCAAACAGGATGGGCGCCGCAAGGAACAGCGCCGTGAGTTTTTTCATGAGTCTTCGTTCCATATCAGAAAAATACATGGTTTTCGCTCAGACAGAATGTGACGAGACCGAAGTCGATCTCGAGCTCCTTCGTGCCGTTGTAGTTCTCCACGACCATTGTGAAGAGAATGTTGTCCTTGAGGGCGGAAGGGGAGGGACATTCGATCGTCACCCCCGGATTCGCCTTCGTCAGGACATCGGAGAGCGTCATTGCCTTGGGAAGGGAGAGGGTGAAGGAGTTTCCGCCCAAAGCGATGTCAAAGCCCGCAGTGAGATCTGTCCCGCCGACATACCGCTTCGTCTTCCCGTTGATCTTGTAGTCAAAGACATTCTCCCCGAGATCGCGGGAGTAGATCTTCACCGAGTAACCCTTCTCTTCCCCCGAGAGGTCGAAGGTGTACCGGATCCCGAAGGTGTGATCCTCTCCCGTGCGGAAGCTCCTGCTGCTCCTCGCTGTGAGGATCTTCTCATCCCTGTATTCGAGATAGAAGGTCTTGAGATCCTCATTGAAGCCGTTGGTGTAGATGTAGAGAAATGCGATCAGTGCCCCGAGAATGCAGAGGATGAGAAGGAGTGCGATCACCTTGAAGACGGTGGGCGCCCCGCTCTTCCTCTCCGTTCGTCTCTTTTTGCTCATATCCGATCTCCCGGGCGGCTGTCATCGCTCCCTCAAAATACATAGTGATCCTGATCCAGACCTACCCCCGTGGGAAGGATCTGGAGCGTGGAGGCGTCAAACTTCAGGTCTGCCTTGACCGCCTCGCCCGCATAACTCTTCCCGCCGTAGGTGTAAGTGTACTCCAGCGTGAACTCAAGCGGAGCCTTGCTCCCGAGATTGCCCAGCGCTGTCTTAAATGCGTTGTTAAATGTGGATACTACCACATCCCGAGTCACTTTGACCATCGCCATCGGCATGATCTCACTATTCCTTGCCGCTGCTTTTACGGCCTTTGCGGCCGGACGCTGACGCATAACTTGACTTCCGCTCTCTGTTTTTTTGTATATATTTGCAAATGTGGATACTGCGTCGGTCTCAAACTTGAAGGTCTTCTGATGGATATCTGCGTTGATGCTACCGCTGAAAGGTTTGAAGTCGTAATAATATGAATCAATGATCGGCTCTCCACCTGACGGTGTTTTTTCGGGCGCATAGATCGCGGAGATCGCGCTCTTGAAGTCATCCGTGAGGGCGACCTTGTAGCTCTTCTCCGCAAAGTCTCCCTGCACCGTGCCGACGCCATAGACGGGCGTTGCCGTGACGGTGTAGGTCGTGTCGAATGCAAGACTGTCCGCAGAGAACTGCAGGTTGATGTCCGTGACCCTCTTGACATAGTCGAAGGTACACTCTGCCGTGAGCTCCTCACTGTAGCGGGATGTCACTGTCACGATGAAGGGCTCGCCGAATGCCTGCTTGCAGGTGACTGTCGCCGTGAGCGCACCGTCCGATGTGGGGACGACGGTCGCGTACTGCGCGATGTCCTTGCCCGTCGCCCATGCGGACGAAGGGTTCTGCCAAGCGATCGACCAGTCGACATCCTTCTCATCTGCCTCCGCAGGCTCGATCGTCGCCGTGAGCGTCATCGCCGAGTCGGTGGACACGGGATCGATCCCGTACTCTTCGTACATGGATACGGGGATCACGGCGTTGGTGAGCTGGACGCACTTATTGTCCTTGCTCGGCGTCTCCGCAAAGAGCCCGCCGTGGCTCGCCGTCCCGCCTCCGCCGGCATTTTCTGTGCCTTCACCGGGCGCAGGATCTTTCTCCTCGTCCTTCTTCTCCTCTTCTGCAGGTTCTTCGCTTTGGAACCACTCTGAAGGCTTGACTTTGCCCTTCCCCCAGATCTGCATACATCCGAGCACGATCCCGGCCGCAATGAGCAGCGCTACCACTACTGCCACCACGCGCGTGAGCGTACTCCCTCCGCCTTGCTTGTTGTAACTTGCCATACTGTTCTCCTTCGCGGGGATAACCGCGTAAAAATCCATATATGTGGATTTTTATGACTATTATAAATCCATGTCTATGGATTGTCAAGTATAAAATCCACATTTATGGTAAAATTTTGTTGATAAAGGAGGTGAAATTATGGTTTTTTCAAAAAGATTAAAAGAAATAAGATCTGAACAAGGGCTCAATCAAAGAGAACTTGCGGCGCTGAGTGAGCTGTCGCCGCAAAGTATTTCATCTTTTGAGAAGGGCATAAACAGTCCGACGGTACCGTCTTTGCTTGCTTTGGCGAACGCTCTCAATGTATCCGTAGACTATCTTCTCGGCCGCACGGATGATCTCGGAGCGGCGATCACCCCTGAGCGCTCCGTTCCCCAGCTCACCGAGGAGGAGCAGTCGTTTCTCGATTTATTCCGTCGGCTATCCCGCGGTGAGCGTGTGCAGCTCCTCGCTTTCGCCGCCGGATTGGTGGGGAAGGAGCGTCCGGAGAAGAAATTCGGGGAGTGAAATCGCTCGCCAAAGGAAATTGTCCATGATACAATACTCCCCCACGGAGGAGGAAGATCATGGATGGATCTGTTTTGCATGTCGCACTGACGGAGGGCGATGTAGCTGCCCTGCTCAATGCGGCCGATCGCATTTACTCGTTCATCGGATATGCTCAAGGAGAAGAGGCGCGCTATCAGATGCAGCGCGATCAGATCGTTGTAGTGTTTCCGGACAGTAAAAAAAAGCCGCCGAGTCGCAACCCGGCGGACAGGAGGTACATCGAAGAAAGAAAGCAAGTCAGGAAAAAATTACAAAGGTGGCATCAGGTAAGCTTCAAAAGGAGATCTCCAAGATGCCAAAAAAAATGCAAGAAAAAATCAAACGAGCTATTCTGAGAGAGCCGCGGTATCATAATCGGGTGTATGAGAAGCGGGCTACCATTGACGGGGTTGTCGTTTTCGCCTGCTCCCAGAGCGCGGAGGACTGTCAAGCCAAATTTGTGGAGCAGGTGGCCGCCTTCATGTCGTTCCGGCAGGAAGAGGACGGCAATGTGCGTCTTCTCCGCTTCTCGGCGGCGAATGTCTCTTTCCCCGAGTTCGCCGAAAAGTGGTTTGAGGGCATCCACAAAAACAAGGTCCTTGCGGATACGCTTTATTCGGATCGCAAGGTCTTCCGAAAGCATGTCCTCCCGTTTTTCGAGAATCGGCGCCTGCGCTCCATTACGACGGCGGACTGCATCGTTTTTACCCAGCGCATGCGGGCGACGGGACACGACCGCACGGCAGAGCAATGCGACGGACTCCTGAGGCAGGTGTTTCAGTATGCCGTGGACAGTGAGCTCATCCGGAAAAATCCAATGTCGACGATCAAACGGGTGAAGAGTGAGAGGATCAACGGTGTGCCGCTCACCAAGGAAGAGGAGAATGCCTTTCTGCAGTCCCTTCGCGGGACGAAGTACGAGGCGGTGTTTGCGATATCCCTCTACACGGGTGTCCGCCCTTGCGAGCTCCCCACTGTGCGGATCGACGGGGATTTCATCGTAGCGCAGAACCGCAAGCAGAAAAACACGAAGCGCGTCGTCTTTAAGAAGATCCCGATCACTCCCATGCTCCGCCCCTTCCTCGGGAAGGTGCGCGAGGCACTCGGGGAGTGGGAGGAATTGATGTCGCACGACGCTTCCTTCTATCGGAACCTGTTCAAGAAGCATTGTCCCGGCAGGCATACGCTCTACGATCTCCGCACGACATTCGCTACACGCTGCCAAGAGTGCGGAGCTTCAGAGCAGGCGGTTCAGGCATGGATGGGACATTCGCCCGGGACTCTCTTGGGAAAAGTTTATACGAAGCTATCGGATGAATACCTTCTTTCAGAAGGTAAAAAGGTGAAATATTGAAAATTGCCCCCAAATTTTGCCCCGCAATTTTTTTCGCCATCCCCCCGAAAAAGCGTGTTTTTTGCCCCTAAAACGGCAAAAAACGGCGTTTTTTTGAGGGAAAAAGGGCTTTGAGCGGGTTCGGGACCAAGAGGTCGCGTGTTCAAATCACGTCTCCTCGACCACAACACTATATCTTGTAGGTGGAAAGAAATCCGCTCATCAAGATATAGTGTTTTTGTTTGCGAAAAATTACAGAATCTGTGTTGTTTTGGGTAGGAAATTGGGTAGAGGCGAGGGTCAATAATCGAGCTTTTGGATCTCCTTCAGCATGAAATCATCCGAAAAGTGCGTATAAACGGCCGTCGTCATATCCGAGCGATTGACATGTCCGGTCCAGACATCGACCACTTCTTTGGGGACCCCGCACTCGAGACATCGCGTCGTGAAAGTGTGCCTGAGGTCATAGAGCTGGTGTGAAGGGAAAATCTTCTTGAATACGCCGGTCATAACTTTCCCGTCCTTCTGCAGCTCCTCTTTCGTGACCGGAAGATACTTCTTAAGCTTCGGCGCTATGGGGATCTTACGGTACTGCTGTCTGTCACTTTTTCGGGTCTTTCCGTTGGCGACAATGATGAAATCGCCGTCGACCCTCGCACTCTGGAGCTCGCCGCGGCGAATGCCCGTGTAAAGGAAGAGCATAAACTGTTTTTGGTAAAACGAGCTTTCGCAGATCGAGATAAACTGCGCGATCTCCTCCTTGGACAGGGCCTTGCCGTGAACGGTCTGATGCTTCGGGATCTTGACATAATTCATCGGGTTGTCGCCGATGAGCTTCTCGCCGACGGCCGCGCGGAATATCTCTTTGAGCAAGATCTTTACCTCCTCCGCGGTTCTGCTAAGTCCCGCCCCCAAAAGGGAGTTGAGAAAAGTCTGACACTTCATCGG
>CANPZH010000034.1 GCA_947589335.1 uncultured Clostridia bacterium
TCCAGCGGAAATCGGGTTCCGCGTTGCGGGAGAGCAGGAAGGAGCCGTCCCGCTTGGTGAGCTGCCCGAAGACGGTGGGGACGTCCTCCGAGCCGCCGAGCAGGACATAGAGCGCGGCTTCGGGGCCGCAGAAGCCGACGTCCGCATCCCCCGAGAGCACCGCGGACATGACGTTGTCCGCGCCGCCGCCGTTGGTCAGTTCGACCTTGAGCCCCTCGTCTTCGAAGTAGCCGAGGGAATCGGCGAGATAGAGGGGCGCATAGAAGATGGAGTGGGTGACCTCGTTGACGCGGATCGTCGCGAGGCCGTCGTTTTCCTCTCCGCAAGCGGAGAGGGGGAGCAGGGCAAAGAGCCCGGCTGCCACAACCGTAGCGATTTTTTTCATAAGATTCTCCCGAAAATTTTTAGGATATTATATTGTATGAGATAGCGGTAATAATTGACAATTCCGCCGAAAGCGGTTATAATGGGACGGAAATATACCTTTCGGGGAACGGCTATGAAAGATATGCAGACGACTTACAATCCCAAGGACTTCGAGGACCGCATCTATTCGGATTGGCTCGCGGGGAAGTGCTTCCACGCGGAGATCGACCCGGAGAAGGTGCCGTTCACGGTCATGATGCCCCCGCCCAACATCACGGGGCAGCTCCACATGGGGCACGCGATGGCTGCCCGGCACGGACCATGCCTCCCTTGCGACGGAGCATAAGATCGTCGAGAAGCTCCGCGAGGAGGGGATCCCGAAGGAATCCCTCGGGAGAGAGGGATTTTTGGAGCGCGCATGGGCGTGGAAGGAACAGTACGGCGGCAGGATCATCGAGCAGCTCAAGAAGCTCGGTTGCTCCTGCGACTGGGACCGCCTTGCCTTCACGATGGACGAGCGGTGTTCGTCGGCGGTGCGCGAGGCGTTCTGCAGGCTGTATGAAAAGGGGCTCATCTACCGCGGGAGCCGCATCATCAACTGGTGCCCCGACTGCAGGACGGCGCTCTCGGACGAGGAGGTCGTCTACTCCGAAGACAAGGGGAATTTCTGGTATTTCCGCTATCCCGTGAAGGACTCGGAAGAATTTATCACGATCGCGACGACCCGTCCCGAGACGATGCTCGGCGATACGGCGGTCGCCGTCAATCCGTCGGACGGGCGGTATGCCTCCCTCGTCGGCAAGACGCTGATCCTGCCGATCGTGGGCAGGGAGATCCCCGTCGTCGCGGATGAATACGTCGATATCGGATTCGGAACGGGCGCGGTGAAGATCACGCCCGCGCACGATCCCAACGACTTCGAAGTCGGGCTCCGCCACAACCTCCCGATGATCCGCATCCTCAACGACGACGGCACGATCGGGGAGCAGGGCGGAAAGTTCGCGGGGCAGGACCGCTATGAGGCGAGGAAGAACATCGTCGCCGAGATGAAGGCGCTCGGACTACTCGAAAAGATCGAGCCGCACGCGCACAACGTGGGGCACTGCCACCGCTGCAACGCGACGATCGAACCGCTCGTCTCCAAACAGTGGTTCGTGAAGATGGCGCCGCTTGCCAAGCCCGCGATCGACGCGGTCGTCAAGAACAAGACCAAGTTCACGCCCGACCGCTTTGCGAAGATCTACTTCAACTGGCTGGAAAATATCCGCGACTGGTGCATCTCCCGCCAGCTCTGGTGGGGACACCGCATCCCCGTCTGGTACTGCGAGTGCGGGGAGACGGTCTGCTCCCGCGAGACGCCGTCGGTCTGCCCGAAGTGCGGGGGGACCCATCTCACGCAGGACGAGGACTGCCTCGACACCTGGTTCTCCTCGGCGCTCTGGCCCTTCTCGACCCTCGGCTGGCCGGAGGAGACGGCGGATTTCAAATATTTCTACCCGACCGACGTGCTCGTGACGGGGTACGACATCATCCCGTTCTGGGTCATGCGCATGATGTTCAGCGGGATCGAATACACGGGGAAGGTCCCGTTCCGCGACGTGCTCATCCACGGGCTCGTGCGCGACGAACAGGGGCGGAAGATGAGCAAATCCCTCGGCAACGGCATCGACCCGCTCGAGATCATCGACAAATACGGCGCCGACTCTCTCCGCCTGTCCCTGCTCACGGGGGTCGCCCCGGGCAACGACACCCGCTTTACGGACGCGAAGGTGGAGGCGGCAAGGAACTTCATCAACAAGGTCTGGAACGCGTCCCGCTTCGTTTTGATGAACGCGAAGGGACCGATCCCGAAGATCGAAGACATCAAGCTGCAGCCCGCAGACCGCTGGATCATCTCGCGGCTGCAGTCGACCATCCGCGAAGTGACCGTCTCGATGCAGAAGTACGACCTCGGCATCGCGGCGGTGAAGCTCACCGACTTCATGTGGGACGACTTCTGCGACTGGTATATCGAGCTCTCGAAGCCCGCGCTCTACGGCGAGGACAAGGAGCGCAAGCGCGCGGCGCTCGGCGTGCTCCTGTTCGTGCTCGACAGCGCGCTCCGTCTGCTCCATCCCTTCATCCCCTTCGTCACCGAGGAGATCTACAGCTATCTGCCCGGGAAGCGGGGGAGCATCATCACGGCGGATTTTCCCCGCTACAACACCAGGCTCTCCTATAAAAAGGAAGCAAAGGCGTTCGAGGGCGTGATCGACCTCATCAAGACGGTCCGCGCGATGAAGGTCGCGGTGAACTGCCCGCCCGCCAAGAAGGTGCGGCTCTTCCTCGTCACCGACCAGAAGCGGCTCGTCTGCGTGAACAAGAGCTCCGTTTTGCGGCTTGCGGGCGCGAGCGAGATCGAGTTCGTCGCCTCGGGCGCGGAAGCGGGGGAGAAGACCGTCTCGCAGGTCTCGGAGATCGCGCACATCTTCGTGCCGCTCGGGGAGCTCGTCAACCTCGAAGAGGAGCGCGCAAGGCTCGAAAAGGAGCTCGAGCGGGTGGAGGGCGAGATCGCCCGCGCGGGCGGGAAGCTCGCGAACAACAACTTCATCGCGAAGGCGCCCAAGAAAGTCGTCGACGACGAGCGCGCCAAGCTCGAAAAATACATCGACATGAAGCAGAAGATCGAAAAACAGCTCAAAGAACTCTGATCGGGCAGTTCTTGTGCATGCGCCCCGGCGGTTTCGCCGGGGCGCATGCTTATCGCGGAAATTTTTTCCGGGACGATTGACAAAATCCCTTTTCCATGTTATGATTAAAAAAAGGTAAAATCGGGAAAATATAGACAGAAACTCCGGGAACGCGGAGCGGGGGAGGTGTTCATGAAGGATTTCATCGTCAACGATGAAGAATCGCTCGCGAAGATGCTTGCGCGCGTCAGGGCGGCGCAGGAAGTCTTTGCCACCTATACGCAGGAGCAGGTCGACGAGATCTTCTACCGCGCGGCGCTTGCCGCCAACCGGGCGCGGATCCCCCTCGCGAAGCTCGCCGTCGAAGAGACGGGCATGGGGGTCGTCGAGGACAAGGTCATCAAGAACCACTATGCGTCCGAATATATCTACAACGCCTATAAAGACGAAAAGACCTGCGGCGTGATCGAGAGGGACGAGGGCGCGGGCTATACCCGCATCGCCGAGCCGGTCGGCGTGCTCGCCGCGGTCATTCCCACGACCAACCCCACGTCGACGGCGATCTTCAAGTGCCTCATCTGCCTGAAGACCCGCAACGGGCTGATCATCTCCCCGCACCCGCGGGCAACGCGGTCTACGATCGAGGCGGCGAGGGTCGTCCTCGAGGCGGCGGTGAAGGCGGGCGCGCCCGAAGACATCATCGGCTGGATCGACCGGCCCAACGTCCCGCTCTCGGGCATGGTCATGCGCGAGGCGGATATGATCCTCGCGACGGGAGGCCCCGGCATGGTGAAGGCGGCGTATTCCTCCGGGAAGCCCGCCCTCGGCGTCGGCGCGGGGAACGTGCCCGCGGTGATCGACAGCTCTGCCGACATCAGGCTCGCGGCGAGTTCCATTCTGCACAGCAAGACCTTCGACAACGGCATGATCTGCGCGTCCGAACAGTCCGTGATCGTCCTCGGCGACGTCTATGACGAATTCAAGCGGGAAATGCGTCTCCGCGGCGCCTATTTTTTGACCGCGGAGGAGACCGATCTCGTCCGTAAGACGATGATCATCAACGGCGCGCTCAACGCGAAGATCGTCGGCCAGCCCGCGGGCAGGATCGCGGAGCTTTCGGGCTTCCGTGCGCCCGCGGGGACGAAGGTCCTCGTCGGGGAGGTGCAGTCGGTCGATCTTTCGGAGGCGTTCGCCCACGAAAAGCTCTCCCCCGTGCTCGCCATGTACCGCGCGGAGGACTTCGAAGACGCCGTCGCCAAGGCGGATAGGCTCGTCCGCGACGGCGGGCTCGGGCACACCTCCTCCCTCTACATCAACGTGGAGACGGGCGGGGAGAAGATCGAATATTTCAGAAAGAAACTGCGTACCTGCCGCATCGTCATCAACACGCCTTCCTCGCAGGGCGGCATCGGAGATCTCTACAACTTCCGCTTCCCGCCGTCGCTCACCCTCGGCTGCGGCAGCTGGGGCGGCAACTCCGTCTCGGAGAACGTCGGCATCAAACATCTCATCAACATCAAAACGATCGCGGAGAGGAAGGAAAATATGCTTTGGTTCAGAGCCCCCGAAAAGGTCTATTTCAAACGCGGCTGTCTCGCGCCCGCGCTCAAAGAGCTCGGCGGAGCGTGCTACGGCAAGAAGCGGGCGTTCATCGTCACCGACGAATTCCTCTATGAGAGCGGATTCACAAAGCGCATCGAACAGATCCTCTTCGAAGAGGGGATCGCATATACGACCTTTTTCAAGGTCACGCCCGATCCGACGCTCGCCTGCGCAACGGAGGGGGTGAAGCTCATGCGGGATTTCCGCCCCGACGTCATTCTCGCGGTCGGCGGGGGTTCCCCGATGGACGCGGCGAAGATCATGTGGGTCCTCTACGAACACCCCGAGGCCTCCTTCGAGGACATGGCGATGCGGTTCATGGATATCCGCAAGCGCATCTACCGCTTCCCGTCCCTCAAGACGCTGTTCGTCGCTATCCCGACGACGGCGGGAACGGGCAGCGAGGTCACGCCCTTTGCCGTCATCACCGACGAGAAGACGGGGACAAAATACCCGCTCGCAGACTATGCGCTCATGCCGCACATGGCGGTCGTGGACGCAGACCTCATGATGGACATCCCCAAGGGGCTCACCTCCAATGCGGGGATCGACGCGATGAGCCATGCGCTCGAGGCGATCGCGTCCGTCATGGCGACCGATTTCACGAACGGGATCGCCAAGGAGGCGGTCAAGCTCATCTTCGAATATCTGCCGCGGGCATACGAGCGCGGCGGCGGCGACGCAGAGGCGCGCGAAAAGATGGCGAATGCCGCAACGATGGCGGGCATGGCGTTTGCGAACGCCTTCCTCGGCGTCTGCCACTCGATGGCGCACAAGCTCGGCTCCTACTTCCATCTCCCGCACGGCATGGCAAACGCGCTCATGTTGGAGGAGGTCATCCGCTTCAACAGTTCCGAACAGCCCGCAAAGATGGGCACCTTCCCGCAGTATGCCTACCCGCAGTGCCGCGCCCGCTATGCGGACGTCGCCCGCTACGTCGGGCTCAAGGGCAAGGGGGACGAGGAGCTCGTCGAAGCGCTCATCAAGAAGCTGAGAGAGCTCAACGCAGTGATCGGCCAGCCGGCGACGATCAAGGAAGCCCTCGGCGAAAAGTACACCGAGGAGGAATTTTTGGCAAAACTCGACGCGATGACGGAGTCCGCCTTCGACGACCAGTGCACGGGCGCCAACCCGCGCTATCCGCTCATGAGCGAGATCAAAGAGATGTATCTGAACGCCTACTACGGGAGAAAGCACAGATAAGAAATGCGCGGCTTGGAGACTTCGGTTGTCAAGCTAAGGAGGAAAGTGTTCGCCGAGGTCGCACGCGTTGCGCTTTGGTCGGAGAACATCGTCGGCGACACGGAGGCGATCCCGTACCGGATCACCCCCGCGGACAGGCCGCAGTACCGCGAGAGCATTTACCGTGAGCGGGCGATCGCAGCGGAGCGCGTGCGGCTCGCAATGGGAATGCCGCTCCGTCCGGAAGACCGCCCCGTGCACATCACGAGCGGGCTCTCGGAGGAGACGATCGCAGAGGCTTACTACGGATCCCCGCTCATGCAGGTGATCCCGTCCGCCTGCGAGAAGTGCGCGGTCAACGAATACCTGGTCGGCGCGGAGTGTACCCGCTGCCTTGCCCGGTCCTGCATCGGGGCGTGCCCCGCGGGGGCGGTGTCCGTCGGAGAGGACGGGCGGGCGGTCATCGACAAGGAGAAATGTATCCGCTGCGGACGCTGCAAGGCGGCTTGTCCGTACGACGCGATCGTCCACAGGGAGAGGCCCTGCGCCAAGGCGTGCGGCGTGAACGCGATCACAAGCGACGCTCTCGGCAGAGCCGCGGTCGATCCCGGAAAGTGCGTGGGCTGCGGCCAGTGCATGGTGCATTGTCCCTTCGGCGCGATCGCCGATAAATCGCAGATCTTCCAGCTCATCCGCGCGATGCGGGAGGGCGGGGAGTTCGTGGCGGAAGTTGCCCCCGCGATCGTCGGGCAGTTCGGCGCGGCCTCCCTCGAAAATATCGCCTCCGCGCTCGGAAAGCTCGGGTTCTGCGAGACGGTCGAAGTCGCGCTCGGCGCGGACGCGTCGGCCATGGAAGAGGCGGCAGAGTATGCCGAAAAAGTCCTCTCGGGGAAGGAGGCGTATCTTCTGACCTCCTGCTGCACTTCCTGGCGGCAGCTGGCGGAGAGAATGGGGGCCTCGGGGCACGTCTCTTCGGCGCCGACGCCCATGATCTCGACGGCGCGGATGATCAAGCGGCGGCGTCCCTCCGCCAAGGTCGTGTTCATCGGCCCCTGTCCCGCCAAAAAACTCGAGGCGCTCGACCCGAAGGCGCGCAGCGACGTGGATTTCGTCGTCACCTTCGAGGAGCTTAGCGGGATCTTCGAGGCGAAGGGGATCGATCCTTCGGCCTGCAAAGAGGAACGCCTTGCGTCCGCCGCAACGGCGGCGGGGAGGGGATTCGCGGTCTCGGGCGGCGTCGCATCCGCGGTGGCGGCGTGCATCGGGCGGCTTTGCCCCGGTGCGGAGGTCGGGATCGAACGCGCCGAGTCCCTCTCGGAGTGCAGAAAAATGCTGGCGCTCGCCGCGAAGGGAAAGATCGGCGGCTGCCTCATCGAGGGCATGGCTTGCCCCGGAGGCTGCGTCGCGGGAGCGGGCGTCAATCTTCCCGTCGTACGGGGACGGGAAGCCGTTGAGGAACTTGCCCGTAAAACAGAGATTAAGATTCCGCTTCGATAAGGGAATTTCAGTTTCTTTGCTCACCCTCTCAGTGCCAAAATGGGGAGCAAAGGGGGGCGGCACATCGCTTTGCGGTGTGCCGCTTTCCGATTTTCGGCGGTTTGCATAGTACTATGTCAGACATAATATAAAAAGATCCCGCCGATTCGGCGGGATCCGAGGGAAATTTTGTTTGTTGTTACAGGGGGGTGACGACGACCTTGATCTTCGCGGTGACGCCCTCCATGAGCCGCACCTCGGCTTCGTATTCGCCGATATTTTTGATCGGTTCCTTGGTCGAGATCCGCTTTTTGTCGACTTCATAGCCCATCTCCGAGAGGGCGGAGGCGATCTTTTCCGTCGTGACCGAACCGAAGACCTTGCCGTTCTCTCCCGCGCGGATGGAGACGGGGACGGTGAGCCCCGCGATCTTTTCGGCGAGCTCCTTCTGCGCCTTGACGTTCTCCGCCTTGTGGTAGGCGTCCGCCTTCTTTTTCTGCTCGATCTCGTTGATCCCCGTAGAGGTCGCGACCTCCGCGAGTCCCTTTTTCAGGAGGAAATTCTTGGCGTAGCCGTCGGAGACTTCGAGGATATCTCCCTTTTTGCCGCTTCCCTTCACGTCCGCTTTGAAAATGACCTTCATCGTTCAATTCTCCTTTTCTGTATTGTAACAGAAAGGAGGGGAATTTGTCAATCTCATTTTGATAATTTTCCCGCAGCTGTCCATAATAATAGGAAAGGAGGGCAAAGATGGAACACGAAATCAACTGCGGCGTGTCCTGCGGCGTTACGCAGTGCCGCTTCAACTGCGACGGGATCCACTGCGAACTCGACAAGATCCACGTGGGCAATCTCTGCGAGGGCGGACATTGCACCTGCTGCGACAGCTACCAGAAGAGGAGCTGACCGCTGCATAAAACGCCCCTGCGGGGCGCAAGCTGTCTGTGGCGGGAGATCCCGCTTTCAGATAGAGTTTTTGAACGCCACTTTATCCGTGAGGTTCAAAAACGGGGAGGACGCCGTAGCGGCGTCCTCTTTCCTTGACGGAAGGCAACATACCGGGGCGGCTTTTCCCGTACAATAGAGCGTGAAAGTTTTTTGGAAAAAGTATTCCGGCGTCTGCCTCGCCTTCGCGCTCGCCGCCGCGTCCTTTCTCGCCGTCTGCCTGATCCCCGCGGAAAAGGGGGAGGATGAGGCGGAAAAGAGGGTCATCAGGGTCTGGAACGTCGATACCTTCGAGGGAGGCAAGGGCTCCCGCACGGCCTTTCTGAAGGCGGCGGCAAGGAGGGCGGAGAAGGGGCGGGAGGGCGTTTACTACCTCGTCTCCTCCTACACGGCGGAGGGAGCGGAGGAGGCGTTCCGCGCGGGGGATGCTCCCGACGCGATCTCCTTCGGCATCGGGCTGTCGGTCTTTGCGGAGCGCTCTCTTCCGCTGCCCCATTCCTTTTCGGGCGGGGAGATAGGGGGAGAGACGCGCGCCTATCCGTGGTGCCGCGGCGGCTACTTCCTCTTCTCTCCCGACGAAGACTTTGAAAGGGAGGGCAGAACGGCGATCTCTTCGGGGGGGAGCAATCTGCCCGAAGTCGCGGCGAGCCTTTCGGGGATCTCGGGGGAGGCGCTGCCCGCGCTCTCCGCCTATACCGCCTTTCTCGGGGGGAAGTTCCGCTATCTTCTTGGGACGCAGCGGGATCTCTGCCGCTTCCGCGCGCGGGGCGTCTCCGTCTGCGCCCGTCCGCTCTCCGCCTATTGCGATCTCTACCAATATTATTCGGTCCTCTCGGCGGAGAGGCGGGAAGACTGCCTCGCCCTCCTTGAGGAGCTGCTCTCCGAGAGGACGCAGGCAGAGCTTGAAGAGATCGGGATGTACTCCGTCCGTCCGCCCGGAGAGGAGGGCATGCTGACGGCGGGGGTCTTTCTCTCGGCGGAGGCGCTCGGGCAGCTGCGCCTTGCCGCCGGGGAGAGCGGCGGAAAAAATCTCGGGAATTATCTGAAAACCGTTTGATAAAGCGGGCGAATTGTGGTAGAATGGAAGGAGCATTAAAATGGAGGAGTTTTCGGGTCTTTTCAGCCGTTTTCCCCATCTGAAGCGCGAGAGGAATTTCTCGTTCGCGCGGCATACGACGATCGGCTGCGGGGGAGAAGCGGCGGTCGCCGTCTATCCCTCCTCGGCGGAGGAGACGGCGGAACTCCTCTCCCTGCTCGGGCGGGAGAAGATCCCGTTCTGCTTTCTCGGCGCGGGAGCGAACGTGCTCCCGCAGAGCGGATTCTTCGAGGGCGTCGTCGTGCGGTTTTCGGCGATGCGCGCCCTCCGTGCGGAGGGGGAACTTCTCTATGCGGAGGCAGGGACGGCGGGCGGCGCCCTCTGCCGCTTTGCGCGGGAGAGCGGGCTGAGCGGGTTCGAGCCCTTTACGGGGATCCCGATGACCGTCGGCGGCGGCGTCGCCATGAACGCGGGCGTCGCGGACGGGCACTTCTCCGACGTCGTGGAGCGGGTGACGGGCGTAGAGGACGGAAAGATCAGGATCTTCTCGGCGAAGGACTGCGCCTTTTCCGAGAAGGAGAGCGTCTTCCTGCAGGGGATCGCCGTCACGGGCGCCGTGCTGAGGGGAAGGCCGCTCCCTCCCGCCGCGATCGCGGAGAATACGGAAAGATACCGCGAAAAGCGGGCGCATCTGCCCCGCGGCAGGAGCATGGGCTGCACCTTCGTCAACCCCGAGGGGATGTCCGCGGGAAAGCTCATCGAGGCGTGCGGGCTCAAGGGGCTGAGGGTCGGCGGGGCGCGCGTCTCCGAGATCCATGCCAACTTCATCCTCAACGAGGGGGGAAGCGCCGAAGATGTCGGCGCGCTCATCGGGGCGGTGAAGCGGGAAGTACATAAAAGGACGGGGATCCTTCTCAGGGAAGAGATCAAAAGGATCCCGTGAAAAGACGGGAGCTATGAAGCTGACGGCAGACTTTCATACGCATACGAACTATTCGGACGCGCGCCGGTGCACGGTGGACGCGCAGGTCTCGCGCGCCAAAGAACTGGGTCTCAAGGCGGTCGCGATCACCGATCACGGCTTCACCCACATCGGCTGGGGGATCCGACGCCGCGAGAAGGAGCGCTACATCGCCGAGATCAAGGCGGCGGAGAAAAAATACGGCATTCCCGTGCTCGTCGGGATCGAGGGCAACATCCTCGGGCGGGAGGGCACCTGCGATCTGACCGAAGAGGACTTTGCCGACTTCGACGTCTACCTCGCCGGCTACCACGTCTATACCCGCCACGAGCATCCGCGGGACGGTTGGAACGGCTTGCGGGGATATTTATACCGCCATATGGGGGTGCGCCCGCCCGCAAGGCTCGTCAAGGAGCAGATGGAGGGGTATCTCAACGCGGTGAAGAGGAACCCGATCGACGTGCTCACCCACATCAACTTCGAGTGCTTTGCCGATCCCGTCGAGGTCGCAAAGTGCTGCCGCGACTACGGCACCTATGTGGAGATCAGCGGCAAGAAGACCCACTTCACGGACGAGGAGCTGGAGAAGGTCGCAGCGACGGGCGTGAGGTTCGTCGTCAATTCGGACGCGCATTCTCCCGGGCGGATCGGGGATATCCGCATCGCGGAGGAACAGATCCTGCGCGTGGGAGTGCCGCTCGACAGGATCGACAACATCGACGGGCGCATGCCGCGCTTCCGTCTGGCGGAATACCGGGAAAAAAAGCTATGAGTTTTACGCGGGAGATCAAGCGGGACCTTCTGAAGACGGTCCCGAAGGAGCGGGAGGAGGGGTTCGCCCTCCTCGGCGCCATGCTGACCGCGGGAGGGGATCTGCGCGCGGACGGCTTCACCTTTACGAGCGAAGACGAGGACGTGTCGGCATACTTCATGACCCTCACGGAACAGCTCTTTCGCGCGCCCGCGGAGGTCGTCGGGGCGGAGAGAGATCCCAAGCGCGGACGGGACAAGCTCACCTTCTCCCATGCGGGGAGCACGGCGGAGCTTTTTGAGCCTCCCGAAACGGAGGAGGCCGCCCGCGCCTTTCTGAAGGGGGCGTTCCTCGGCGGCGGGAGCTGTACGCTGCCGCATGCGGGCGCGAAGACGGGGTATCATCTCGAGGTCGTCTTCCCCGCGCGGGAGGATGCCGAGACCTTTTCGGACCTTCTCGACGGCATGCAGCTCATCGGGAACATCGTCGTGCGCGGCGAAAAATACGTCGTCTATCTCAAGAGCCGCGAGGCGATCTCCGACTTTCTCGCGGTCCTCGGGGCGTACGGCGCGCTTTCGACCCTCGAGACGGTGACCGCCGCCCGCGAGGAGAGCAACAACGAGAACCGGGTGAGCAACTGCTACCAGGGCAATGCCGACAAGGCGGCGATCGCGAGCGCGGGGCAGGTCGTCGCGATCGGGAAGCTCGCTTCGGAGGGGAGACTTGCGGCGCTTGCGGAGCCTCTCCGCACGGCGGCGCAGGCGAGGCTGGAGAATCCCGAGCTGTCCCTTGCGGAGCTCGCGGACCTCATCGGCGTCACGAAGAGCTGCCTCAACCACCGCATGCGCAAACTTTTGGAGCTGAGCCGCCGCAGCTGAGCGGCGGGGGAGAAGCGGATCCTTCCGCGGGATTGGTGAGTGTTATGACCGACTTTGTACATCTTCATCTTCACACCGAATACAGCCTGCTCGACGGCGCCGTCAAAGTGGACGAGCTCGTCGAACACTGCGAAAAGAACGGCATCGACACCGTCGCGGTGACCGACCACGGCAACATGTATGCCTCCCTCTACTTCGCCGAGGAGTGCAAGAAGCGGGGGATCAAATACATCATCGGCTGCGAGTTCTACGTCGTGGACGATTACCGCGTGAAGGAGAGCCAGCATGCCGACCACCTCATTCTGCTCGCCAAGAACAAGGCGGGATACGTCAACCTCGTCCAGATGGACTCCACCGCCTTCGTGGACGGCTATTACTATCGTCCCCGCATCGACTACAAGACGCTCAAGGACCATTCGGACGGCGTGATCTGCCTCTCCGCCTGCCTTGCGGGCAGGCTGCCCCGCCTCCTTTTGGCGGGAGACTACGAGGGCGCGAAGAAGTTCGTCCTCTCGATGAAGGAGATCTACGGCGAGGACTTCTATATCGAGATCCAGGACCACGAGATCCCCGAGCAGAAGCGGATCCTCCCCGACCTCGTGCGGCTCGCGGAGGAGACGGAGACCGAGCTCGTCGCGACGAACGACGTCCACTACCTGCACAAAGAGGACTGGGAGATGCAGGATGTGCTCATGTGCATCCAGATGAAGAAGACCCTCGACGATCCCGCCCGCATGAAGATGGAGACGCACGAGTTCTACATGAAGTCGGGCGACGAGATGGCGGCGCTCTTTCCCACCCTCCCGCAGGCCATCCGCAACACCCGTGTCATCGCGGACAAGGTCTCCGACACGGATACCCCCTTCAACCTGAAGGCCAACGGTTCGCCCGTCTACGATAAGTCGCTGATCCCGCTCTACACGGCGGACGACGGCACGCCCTCGCCCGAATTTCTGACGAAGCTGACCTGGGAGCGGCTGCCGAAGCGCTATCCCGTCATCACCGACGAGATCAGGAAGCGGACGGAGTACGAGCTCGACGTCATCATCAAGATGGGCTTTGCCGACTACTTCCTCATCGTGTGGGACTATATAAATTGGTCGCGCGAGCAC
>CANPZH010000035.1 GCA_947589335.1 uncultured Clostridia bacterium
CGTCCACCAGCCCCACGACGACGGACCCGGTGGGGCCTGCCCACGGGATGTCGGAGATCGCGAGCGCGATCGAGGAGCCGATCATGGCGAGGGGCTCGGGCGCGATGTCGGGCTCGACGGAGAGCGCCGTCGCCGTGACGACGACGTCGTTGAAGAGTCCCTTCGGGAAGAGCGGGCGGAGAGGACGGTCGATGAGGCGGGCGGTCAGGATCGCCTTGTCGGAGGCTCTGCCCTCCCTGCGCTTGAAGCCGCCGGGGATCTTCCCGACTGCGAACATCTTCTCTTCATAGTCGACCTGCAGCGGGAAAAAGTCCATGCCCTCCCGAGGTGCGGGAGACATACAGACGTTGACCATGACGGCGGTCTCTCCGCAGCGGATGACGCACGAACCGTTCGTCTGCTCCGCGTATTTTCCCGTCTCGACGGTAACTTCTCTGCCCCCTACCGTAAATTTGAATTCTTTGTAGTTCGGTGTTGTCATGTTTTCACTCCTTGTTCGGTTTCGTTCTTGTGCCTCTGCCGCCGGCCGGCAAAGACGGTTACAAAAAAGAGGGCGACGAAAAAGCCGCTCTCTTTTCGGTAGCTTTACTTTCTGAGCTCAAGCGCCGCAACGACCGCTCTGTACCGCTCGATATCCTTCGCTTTGAGATAATCCAAAAGACCGCGGCGTTTGCCGACCATCTTCAGAAGTCCGCGGCGGGAGTGGTTGTCGTGCTTGTGCTCCTGCAGGTGCTCGTTGAGATGGTTGATGCGGAACGTAAGCAGCGCGATCTGCACCTCGGGCGAGCCGGTATCGCCCTCATGCTGGGCGAACTTTGCAATGATTTCACTCTTCTCCATTTGCGTTTATCCTCCTATGGAAATATTCGCGAGACGCCAAGAACAACGTGGAGAGCGATCTTCCTCGCGTCCGTCTTTCATAGAATAGCACATTCCGGAGAGAAAGTCAAAGCATTTTCAAAGCGTTTGGAAAAAATTCTTTTTCGCGGAGGAGGAAAGGCCCTCCCCGACCCTTTGCTCGCGAAGAGAAGGGATATGGTCCCCTAATAACTTGGAGTGAAACATTGCAGGGACCGCAAGGTAATGCGTGCGCCACTCCCAAATGTCATGTCGAGCGCAGCCGAGACATCTCTACTGCATTTTTGATCATGTGAAGATTTCTCCGCTCCGCTCACTGTGTTCGCTTCGGTCGAAATGACGATCTGAAAAAGCGCTTGCGACCTTTCGCAAAAAGCGCTCGCGGGACTGCGCAAAGAACAAGCCGTGAGCACATCAATCATGCCATATACCGAACGCGCCGCGCGGGCATTCTGCCCGCGCGGCGCGTTCAAAACAGAGAATGTTATTGCGGGAGGACGATCTCCGCCTTGCCGTAGTCGTAGACGATGAGGTCATCGCACAACGGATGATCGCCGTACGCATTGTCGAAATTGATGCTCAGTCCGCAAAATACGCCGCCTATGAAGATCACGTTGTAGGTATAGGTGCGCGATGAGGCATGGCCCAGCAGTCCGAGGACATCTTCCCGCGAGATGTACGCCCCCGCTTCCTCATCGTAGGTAAATGAGGAAAACTTCTCTCCCAAAGCGATCAGAATATCCCGATACGAAAAAGTACCCTCCTCCACTCCGTCCTGAAAGTCATTGGGGATCCATTCCCCGTTGCTTTCCTTCCAACTGGTTATGGTTTCTCCGTCTTTTACAAATTTTTTATATGTCCGTACGCCGAGCTCGCCCCCGGACAAATCTGAAATTTTGCAGGCCCCCTTCGAGCCGTCGAATTCCATTTCATACAGATATCCGACATAGGGCTGCTTGCTGTGGCTATCGACATAAAACTCCGTCAGTTTCAAGCGGAAATTTTCGAACGTTGCGGGCAGGAATGCCGCTTCCCACTCCGATTCCGTGACGACGTCCGAGCGAAGCGAATGGATATCGGTATCTCCCGTCATGACGAACGGCTCCTTGTAACCGCAGACGGAACAGGCCCCGTCCTTCATGCTGTGCGCCTCTTTTACGACCGCGTCCTCATGTCCGCAGGTCGCCGCATGCCAATGGTGGGTCTCATCGCTCGTCCACGCGCTTGCAAAGGTGTGCGTATGCTGGACCTCGCCCTGCCCCGGCTCTTCCGTCTGTTCCGGTTGTTTGCCGTTTTCGCCGCAGCCGGCGCAGACGCCCAAGCCGAGCGCGCCCGCAAGCAAGATCGCCAAAATTCCCGTCTTTTTCATATTCTCCTCCTGTATGGAACTTTTTTATGACTGCCCGAACAGCCGGGCCTTCTCTTCGATGAGCTTTTCCGTCTTTGCAAGGTATGTGGGAATATCTTTGGGACTGCCGAGCCGTTCGATGCGGTTCTCCCCGAAAAACACCCGCTTGCTGATCGCGTTCGCCCCGACGGCAAGGTTGTCTGCAGACTCCTCCATCACGTCGATGTTGTACACCGAGGCGAAGCCCGGTTTGGTCCAGCCGACGTTCTCGTGCGCGCCTGCCATGTATTTCTGGCGGTAGAGATAGTAGGGTCCGTATCCCGCCGCCGCGAGCGCTTTGCGCGAATAGGCGATCATCTCCGCGAGGTTGTCCTCGGCGAGCAGTTCGACGTTCTGCTCCCCGCCGAGATGTTCCTCCTTGAGCTTTGCCCCCTTCTTGAGACAGAGCGTGTGCACGGTGATGTTTTCGGGCCCGAGCGCGATCGCCTCGCCGACGCTCTCTTCGAACTCTTCAAGGCTCTCCCCCGTGAGACCCGCGATGAGGTCGCAGTTCACGGTGAACCCGTAAGGGCGCGCCATCTCAAACGCCTCGTAGAGCTGTGCCCGCGTATGCTTTCTGCCGATCGCCGCAAGCGTCCTGTCCGAGAAGGACTGCGCGTTGATACAGATGCGCGTGACGCCGAATTTGCGGCACAGGTCGAGTTTTTCGGGCGTAAACACGTCGGGTCTGCCCGCCTCGACGGTGTATTCGCACCCGTTCGTGCGGAGGGGGGCGATCGTTTCGAAGACCTGTTCCAGCTCGCCGCACTCAAGGACGAAGGGCGTTCCCCCGCCGACGTACACCGAGCGGAGGCTGCCGATCGGCGGCGCCGCCCTCAGCTCCTCCCGCAGCGCATCGAGATAGGCGGGCACGAACTGCCGCGTTCTGTCGATGGGCGCGGTGATGAAGGAACAGTAGGTGCATTTGCTCGGGCAGAAGGGCAGGGAGACGTACAGATCGACGTTCCCCTCTCTCCGCTCGTAGATCCCTCTCTGCCCGTCCAGAACGCTCCGGACGAGCGCGGTGTTCTCCTCCGAGACGCGCAATTCGCGGAAGAGGGCGCCGAAATCCCTCCCTTGCGCGAGTTCGCCGTAGGCGAGGCGGGTCGGACGGATCCCCGTCAGCGATCCCCACGGCAGCGTCTTGCCGCAGAATGCCGAGAGCGCGTCGTACAAAGCGAGTTTGGAGAGCCGTTTGAGACGGCTCTTTCGCTCCGTTTCGCCGCAGGGCGGGAACGGGTCCTCCCGAACGCTCTCCCGTCCGTCCACAAAAAAGACGGTCTTCAACATGCCGTCTTTCAGATCCGCCCTATGTTCGATGGTGAGCTTCTCCGCGCCCGCGAACAGGCGGACGACGTCCATCAGCTCCGGCTCCAGCCATTTCTGCGTCGATGTCAACATTTCCAAACCCGATTGTACATTCTCTCCCTGCGGAGGGTCGTATCCTCCCCGTGCCCGGGACAAACGGGGCCGTCCCATTCAAGCGCGTAGAGCTTTCCGACGCTCGCCATGAGCGCCCGCATATCCCCCGTGGGCAGATCCGTCCTGCCGAAGTCCCCCGCAAAGAGGGTATCCCCCGTGAACAGGGCCTCCTCCGTCAGATAACATGCGCCGCCCGACGTATGTCCCGGCGTCGCAATGACGCGGAAGGAGATCCCGCACAGCGTGAGAAGATCTCCGTCCCCGAAGGTAAAATCTATCGTGAAGGGCGGAACGTCCGATCCTCCCATCTCGATGCCCAAATTGGCGTGCAGAGCGAGTTCTTCCTCCCCGCGGAGGCACCCGATCTTCGCGCCCGCCGCCTGCAGGGCGGCACAGCCGCCGATATGGTCGAAATGCCCGTGGGTGAGCAGGACATACCCGACGGAAAGTCCCCTCCTCTCCGCCTCGGCGGCGATCCGCGGGCGGGAAGGGTCGATACAGACGGCACGGCTGCCGTCTGCGGTCACGAAATAGCTGTTGGCGGAAAACCCCCTCGGGGGAATCTTGAAGATCTGCATCTCAGTTCGCCGAACGGCGCACGTCGAAGATCTTGTTGCTGTGCGCCTTGATCTTTTTGATGAGCACCTCGACGTCCTGCCGGTTGGTGAGGGTGACGGTGACGTCGACGATGGCATTTTCGGACTTGTCGTATCTGCCGTTGATGGAGGTGATCCCGAGGTGCATCTCCGCCACGCTTGCGGAGATCGCGCCGATTGCGACGCCTTGGTCCGCCGCCGATACGACGATCGCCGCCTTGTAGTGCTCCTTGCCCCCTTCGGCGATCCAATCTGCGGGCTGCAGCCGCTCCTCCTCCACGCCGCGCATGTTCGGGCAGTCCTTGCGGTGGATGACGATCCCTCTCCCCCGCGTGACGAATCCGACGATCTCGTCCCCGGGGACAGGGGAACAGCACCCCGCGAAGGAGACGAGAAGCCCCGTCGTCCCGTTGACCGTGACCGAACCCTTCGCGATCCTGCCGCGGTATTCTTGAACAACGGGCTGGGGAACGTCCTTGCGGAAGTAGTCGATGAGCTTGAAGAGGACCTGGTTGACCGTCGTCGCGCCGTAGCCGATCGAGGCGAACATCTCGTCCTGCGAGGCGAACGCGAGCTTTTCGGAGACCTTCGCAAAGCTCTCCTCGGTGAGGATATCCGCGAGCGCATACCCCTTGCGCTTTGCCGCCTCTTCGAGCATGCTCTTGCCCGTGCGGATGTTCTCCTCCTTCATGTTCTTCTTGAAGAAAGCCTTGATCTTCGCCTTGGCGGAGGAGGATCTGATGAATTTGAGCCAGTCGCGCGTCGGCCCCTTGGAATTGGGGGAGGTGATGATCTCGACGACGTCGCCGATCTCGAGCACCGAGCTGAGCGGCACGATCTTGCCGTTGACTTTCGCCCCCGTGCAGTGGTTGCCGACTTCGGAGTGGATCGCATAGGCAAAGTCGACAGGGGTCGCCCCGTTGGGCAGGGAGATGACCTTCCCCTGCGGCGTGAACACGAGCAGCTCCGTGCTGCTGTAGAGGTCCCCCTTCACCGTGTCGAGGAACTCCTTGGAGTCCTTCATGTCGCCCTGCCATTCCATCGCCTCGCGGATCCACGCGATGCGCTGGTCGAGCGAACTCTCCTCGGTGCGGTTTTCCTTGTATTTCCAGTGCGCCGCGATGCCGTATTCCGCCGTGCGGTGCATCTCCTCCGTGCGGATCTGGATCTCGAAGGGCTGCCCGAAGTTGGTGACGACCGTCGTATGCAGAGACTGGTACAGGTTGGGCTTGGGGGTCGCGATATAGTCTTTGATCCGCCCGGGAATGGGCTTCCACTTTTTGTGGATCTTGCCGAGCACTTCGTAGCACTCGTCCACCGTGCCCACGATGACCCGCACGGCCGTCAGATCGTAGATCTGTTCGAGGGTCTTATCCTTCGTCCGCATCTTTTTGTAGATGGAATAGAAGTGCTTGGGCCTTCCGAACACCTCGCCGCGGATCCCCGATTCGGTCAGGATCGCGTTGATCTCCTCGACGACGAAATCGACGAAACGGGTGCGCTCTTCGAGTTTCTGGTGGATGTTCTCGACCAAAAATTCAAACGCCGCGGGATCGAGATATTTGAGGCAGAGGTCCTCGAGTTCGCACTTGACCTGCGAAATACCGAGCCTCCCCGCGATGGGCGCGTAGATGTCGAGGGTCTCCTGCGCCATCTTCTTCTGGCGTTCCTCCGAGAGGTAGTTGAGCGAACGCATGTTGTGCAGACGGTCTGCGAGCTTGATGATGATGACGCGGATGTCCTTCGCCATCGCGACGAAGATCTTGCGGAAGTTCTCCGCCTCCTCCTCTTCCTGCGACTTGAAGACGATCCTGTCGAGCTTTGTGACGCCCGAGACGAGGGAGAGCACCTCCTCGCCGAACTCCCGCCTGATCTCCTCCTCGGTGTGCGGGGTGTCTTCGATGACGTCGTGCAGGAGGGCGCCCGCGACGGTCGCGGGGTCTAGACCCAGGTCGACGAGGATCTCCGCAACGGCGCAAGGGTGGATGAAGTACGGCTCGCCCGAGGCGCGCTTCTGGTCGGCATGCGCCTCCTTTGCGAAGTCGTATGCGTGCAGGAGCATATCTCTGCCCTCGCCCGTGTAGTACTCATAGATTTTCATGAGAATGGGTTCCATATTACTCTCCCTGCGTCAGCGCGAGCGCCGACGAATAGACGGAGGAACGCGTCAGTTCCGTCCGTTTGCCGCGGACGATGCGGATCCTCCCCGCCGAACAGTCGATGAGCCCGAGCTCCGAGAAGACGGCGAGCGCGAAGGTCATCCGGTAGGGATCGAACCCCAGCCCGCCGAGCATGCGCGCGGTCTCCGCGAGATTCTCCCCCGCCGCCTGCCCCTCGGCGGCGCGCAGGGCGGTGAATACCTCCGCCATCGACCCGCGGTCAAGCCCGATGCCGGAGAGCTGCTTCCATCCGCAGATGTCCCCGTTGGCATACAGGCGGGCGTTCCCCGTCGCCTGCGCGATCGTTGCGGGCGTCTCCAAAAAGACGATGTCGCGGAATGCCGAGAGGTCGCAGTCCCTGTCCGGCGCGATGAGCACGGCGTTGCGGACGCTCCCCGACGACAGGCGGAAGATCTCCTTGGGGAGCTCTTTGAGGGCGGGGAAGCGCTCGAGGGTCTCCCGCTCCTGCGCGATCGCGCAGAGCCCGTAGGCGCAGGAGGCGATCTTCTCCGCGATCAGCCCGTTCAGCTCCTCCGTCGTCCTCTTCTCCGCACGGCGGACGGGGCCCTGCAGGGTGCCCAAAAAGCTCTCGAAGCCGTCGAGGTCGACGTCCGATCCGCTCATGCCGTCGTACACGACGTCGCGGATGAAGCCCTTCAGGCTCTCCCGCCCGCGGTAGCGGGACAGATTGCATTCGAAGATGAGCGTCTTCTTTACGTCGCTCCGAAGGAGCTTCATCGCGTCCGCCCCGCCGAAGTACATGAAGTCGATCTTGCCGTCCGAGACGGTCAGATGGGGCGAGAGCGGCTTCAGGGGCACGGCGTCGAGCCTGCCCGCCTCCGTGCAGAAGAGCGGGCGGCGGTTGCCCACGCCGTAGGGCTCGAGCGATTCGAGCTCCTGCGCGAGCCGCCGGTCGATCGTCTCCAATTCACCGCTGACGCAGACCGTCGGCATGAAATCCTCCGCGCGGTAGTGCGAGCCGATATAGCCGTCGAGCGCCTCCTTCAGCGCCCCGAAATTTTCCTCTTTGATGTTCACGCCCGCCGCCTGCGCGTGGCCGCCGAATTCCTCGATCCACTGCGACGCGCTCTTGAGCGCCTCGAAGATGTTGACGCTCTCGATGCTGCGGGCGCTGCCGCGGAGCAGGTCCCCCTTCCGCACGAAGAGAATGGCGGGGCGGGCGTACTCCTCCGCGATCCGCGCGGCGACGATCCCGATCAGCCCCGCGTGCCAGTCCTCCCCGACGAGCATGACGATGTTCCCGTAGGCGCCCTGCTCCGCGATCTGCCGCTTGGCGCGCTCGTAGAGCTCGTCGCAGAGCTGCTGGCGCTCCAGATTGTAGGCGTTGAGCTTTGCCGCGAGGTCGAAGATCTCGCCCTCGTCGTCCGTCGTAAAGAGGCGGAGCGCGGCGCGCGCGTCCCCCATTCTGCCCGCGGCGTTGACGCGGGGCGCCAGCGTGAAGGCAAGCGTCTGCGCCGTTACCTCCGTCTGCTTGCCGAGCAGGGCGGAAAACGCGGGACGGGGTGCGTTTCGGATGAGTTTCAGCCCCTCCGAGACGATATCGCGGTTCTCGCCGAGCAGCGGCACGCTGTCTGCGACCGTCGAGAGGGCGCAGAAGTCGAGAAGGGCGTATGCCCGCTCCCCGATCAGCGCGGCCGCCAGCTTGAAGGCGACGCCCGCGCCGCAGAGATTGTCGTAGGGGTAATCGTCTTTGATCTTGGGATTGATGCAGATGCAGTCCGGAAGGGTCTCGGGCAGTTCGTGATGGTCGGTGACGATCACATATGCGCCCTGTTCCTTGAGATATTCGACCTCCTCCGCGCAGGAGATCCCGCAGTCCGCGGTGATGACGAGGTCGGGCAGGAATTCGTCGAAGATGCGGTCGATCGCGGCGACCGACAGCCCGTACCCCTCCTCCCGCTCGGGGACATAGAGATAGGGCTCGATGCCGAATTCGCGCAGCGCCCGCGACAGGATCGCAAGGGCGCCGATGCCGTCGGCGTCGTAGTCCCCGAACACGGCGACCCGCCAGTCCTCCTCCGCCGCCTTGCGCAGGAGCGCGACCGCCTCCTCCATGCCGCTCATCAGATAGGGAGAGAGAAAGTTCTCCCGCGAGGGATGAAGGAACCGCCGCATCTTTTCCTCGTCGTCGAGACCGCGCGCATAGAGGATCCCCGCGGTCGTCCCGGTGATACCGAGCGCCTCCGCGAGCGTTTGAACGTTATGCAGCCCTTCGGGCGGAAATTCACGGACGATTCTCTTCATGGGTTCCCCGTTTGCGGCATCTGCGCCGCCCTGAAAAAATCAAAAAACGGCGGAAAAAAGCCGCCGTTTCCGATATGTGTCTTTGTAAGTGACGATTATTCTTCGGCCTCCGCAGCCTTCTTCTTGCCGACGTAGCGCTTATGTCTGACCTTATAGCGATCGATCTTGTCCTTCAGAGGGACGAGCACCGCAGGCGCGAGCAGGAACGACGAATAAACGCTCAGTGCAAGCGGGATGAGTGCGGACAGCATGAAGAGCCGCAGCCCCGAAGTTGCGATCGCCCCGAGAATGACGAGCACGACTGCGATGGGGACGATGAAGCACAGGGCGAACTTCACGGAGGACAGAACGGACTGTCCCACAGCCTCCTGTGCGGAGAGCCCTGTGTATGCGGGATCTTTGAAGTTTCCGCGCATCTTCATGCACTGTACGAGCCACAGGAGCAGGGAGAAGACCGCGGCGATCCCGGCGAGCATAATGGGCATGTAGGCATAGACGGGAAGCCTGACAAGGGCAGGCAGGAATGCGGCGAGAAGGGAATCGTTCACACAGGCGACGAGCCCCGCGACCGCAGCCCCTACGCCGAAGCGGAAGCCGACATAGACGAGCGCGACGATCGCCGCGACCGCGATCGCGACTGCACCGCGCCAGACTGCCTCGTAAAAGACCTCGCCCGCGGCGGTATGGACGCTCACGTCGATGTCCGCATTGGCGAAATCGGAGGAGCTCTTTACGCCGCTGAGGATCTTATCCGCGACGGAGGAAAGCGCAGCGCTGTCCGTCTCCGCGCCGAAGGTATAGGTCAGAACGACGTTCCCCGTCGGGGAAACATAGCTCATATCCAGTTCGGGCGAGACCGTCTTTTCGCAGTAGGTGAGCCCGCCGCCGGAGATGGCGTCTTCACAGAGTTTTTCGAGCGCCTCGTCTTTGAGTTCGATCTGTACGACGGCGTCATAGCCAATCTCGATCGACTTCGTCTCGGGCGCGACATAGTTGTACCCGAAGAGCGCGCAGAGGATGATCCCCGCTGCCAGCAGAACCGCCGAGACAGCCGCCCACACGGGAAGGAGTTTGCCGGGAATAAAACGCTTATTCATCGTCTTCCACCTCCTCTCTCTTGAAATGACAGAATTTGCCCGCGTCCTTTGCGAACGGCATCATGATGTACCACAGGAAGCGGTTGACGACCAGGGTGCACAGCCCGGAGAAGAAGACGCCGAGCGAGAACGCAAGCGCGAATGCGCTCAGTTCCGTGATCGCGATCAGCCATGTGAGAAGGCCTGCGATCAGGAGGGTCACATGAAGATCGAAGATGTGCCAGAAGCACTTCGAATAGCCCGTCTTGACGGAGGACATCATCGTCTTCCCGAGGGCGTATTCCTTTCTCGCGTTTTCGAAGGCGTACGCGTTGCAGACGCAGAGGAGCGCAAAGGTGAGCGCAAACGCCGCAAGCGTGCCCGCGCCGATCGCAATGCCGCCGCCCAGCCCGATGGACCAGAAGCAGAGCGTCATCACGAGCAGGAAGATGAGGCAGGAGTAGAGGTGCGCGAACCCGAGACGGCGGTAGCGGATGAAGAATGCCGCAACCATCAGAACGAACGCAACCCCGACCGCGATATAGGCGAACATCAGGGCGTTATCGCCGAAGTTTGCATATCCTCTCGTCAGCCTGCCGACGGTCATGCCCGAGATCTCGGAGCCGTACTTCATCGCGGTGCTCAGCGTAACGGCGACCATCGCGGCGGAATCCGCGGTGTAGGAGCCGCTGATATAGAGATCGTCGTGGATCTCCTCGCTCACGGACAGATTGATGACGGTGTTGCCGCCGACCTGCACGAAGAGGTATCCCGCGCTCTCCGCGGCGCCCGAAGTCGCCTCGGCGACGAGATCGAGACCCTTGTCCGTGAAGCTGATCTGCACAAAGGGGGTCGTCCCGCTCATACGGGTCGAGACGCTGTCGATGTAGTCGGTGATGGGGCCCGCTCCTCTCGACGTCTCGGGGAGCACCTGCGTCGCGCTCGCCGCGTCGTTCGAGGTCCCGTAAGACACCGTGACTTCTCCCATGTAGGAGAAGTACAGGAAGGAAGCGACCGCCGTATCCAGCGTCGCGGGGAGGGCCGCACGGACGGTATAGTCGTCGCGGATCTCCAGAGCCGTGTTCTCTTCATGCACGCTCTCAAAGCGTGCTTTCAGCACTTCGACCTGACGGCCGAATGCAGTCTTGAATTCCTCGGTGGGCGTCTCTCCGCCGTCCGTCACCGTCTCTTTCTCCAGATAGAGAGAGCCGTAAGCGACGTACTTCGCCTCGTAATCCGCCTTCTCCTCGCCCTCTTTCTGCGCGAGGTTGTCCGCATACTCCCGTGCGGAGATGACGCCCTCGGGATAGAGCACGGCGGAATAGCTCCCGCCGACGTAGCCCGGATCGCTTCCGCCATAGAGATAGCCGCCGAGATCGGCGCTCTTCTCCGTCCAGTTGATAAGCGGGTTGTAGAAGTGGATCCCGTCGCTGTCGGTAGGGAACGGCACGAAGCACACCACACATAAAACGGCGATGACCAGCGTGATCAAGGTCAGACAAATCGCCGATTTTATTTTACCCATTGTTGCCTCCTGTCAAAGGAAATCTTCCGTATCATGTAAAATCGCACAAAAAACTGTACCCGGAAAATTCCGTCTTTTTCCATTATATCTGATTCATGCTTGTCCGTCAAGCCGAATTGATCGCTTTTTCGTTTTTTTCTGTTAATTTTCTGCGGATACGCCCCCGCTCTGCCCCGATTTCCGCACTGCAAGAATATGCATCGCGCACTCGATCCGCTTTTTCATCATGGCGCAGGTCATCCCGTAAGGCGTGTCGATATCGCCGCAGTAATGCTGGTTGTTGGCGCTGCAGCCGCCCGAGCAGATGAACTTGGCAAAACAGTCTTTGCACTGCTCGCGGGTGAAAAGACAGCTCGAGGCGAACTTTTCGCGGAGCTTTCCGTCGAGCTTGCCCTCGTACACGTTCCCCATGCGCCATGCGGGATCGCCCGCGAACTGGTGGCAGGGATAGATGTCCCCGTTCGGCACGACGGAAAAATACTCGTTCCCCGCGCCGCATGCGGAGACCCGCTTTTGCAGGCAGGGACCGCCCTCGAGGTCGATGTTGAAGTGGAAGAAGTTGAAGCCCTCGCCCCGCTCCTCCCGTCTGAGGTATTCGTCGCAGAGCCGCTCGTACTCCCGCTCGATCGCGGGAAGATGTTCCTCCCTGATCTGAAGTTCGGGGATCTCCGTGACGACGGGTTCCATCGAGATGGAGTCGAACCCCTGGTCCGCGAGGAAGAGGACGTCGCTTGCAAAGTCGAGATTTTTCGCCGTGAAGGTGCCGCGCACATAGTAGTGCTTGTCCCCGCGCGAGCGCACGAATTTTTTGATCTTGTCGATGACGGCGGCATAGCTGCCCTTGCCCGTGACCGTCTTTCTGACGGCGTCGTGCACTTCGGGACGGCCGTCGAGGGAGAGGACGACGTTCTCCATCTCCTCGTTGAAAAAGGCGATCGTGTCGTCGTCGAGCAAAAGCCCGTTCGTCGTCGTCGTGAAGAGGAAGCGCTTGCCGCGCTTTTCGGCCTCCGCCTTGGCGTAGAAGACCGTCTCCTTGACGACTCCGAGGTTCATCAGCGGTTCTCCGCCGAAGAAGTCGACCTCGAGCACCTTGCGCTCCCCGCTGTTTGCGAGCAGGAAGTCGATCGCCCTCTTCGCCGTTTCGAGGCTCATCACCTCGCGCACGGAGTGATAGGCGCCTTCGTCGGCAAAGCAATACTTGCAGCGCAGGTTGCAGTCGTGGGAGACGTGCAGGCAGAGCGCCTTGACCTCATGAGACTTCATCGGCCGCACGGAGGTCTCCTCCTTGCCGAGAAGCCCCGTGCGCTCGAGCCCCGCGATCTCCGCAAGCTCTTCGTCCGTCATCTCGACGGGCTCCCCTCTCAGATGCCGCGCCGTGCGTTCGTCGCACTCGTGCAGAGAGCCGCTGCCCGTGTCGTAGACGTAATACCGATCGTGATATTGAAATACGTGAACCAT
>CANPZH010000036.1 GCA_947589335.1 uncultured Clostridia bacterium
TGTGACGTAAAGGACGGCGCGGCGCGGCATAAAGCCGCGGAGCGCCTGTTACTTCGTCGCATGCGCTCCTCGTGCCGCCCAAGGAACCATGACAGTAGGAAGGCGGGACAGTGTGACGTAAAGAAGAATGGCGGGGCAGGGTGACGAAAAAGAACGTCATTCCGGCTCGCTTTCTCAATCCAAGAAAGGGCAGGAGGGGGGCAAGTAAAAATCGGCGGGCGGCGGAGGGAAAAATGTCGGAAAAAAGGTTGAAAATTGTTTGAAAAAGTATTATAATCAACCCGCAAACATGCGATCGGGGGGATAGAGATGAAAGTCATTGCAAAACAGAGAAACAGCAAGATGTGTGCGATCTGCGGGCTGGACAACGTCTATGGCGTCCGCGCGCCCTTTTATTCCATGGAGGACGGCAGCGTCGCCGCGCTCTTCTCTTACCGGGAAGAGCATCAGAGTTATCCCGGCAGGGTCCACGGCGGGATGATCACGGCGATGCTCGACGAGCTGGGTCTTCGCGCCCTCTGGGCGAAGGAGGGCGGCGAATTCACCTACGGCGTGACGCTCTCGCTCGAGACGAAGTACCGCAAACCCGTGCCGTACGGGATCCCGCTTGTGGGAAGGGGGAAGATCGTGCGGAATACGGGGAATTTCCTCACGGCGGAGTGCTGCATCATGAACGGGGAGAGGGCGGTGCTCGCCAATGCGACGATCAAATATCTCAAACTCACGCCGCAGCAGATCGAAGCGGGCGTCGATGAGCACGAGGAGATGTGCTATCTCATCGAGGACGGCGTCGGAGAGATCGACCTGCCCGCATAACCTGCCGTCATATCACATGAGGGCATATCTTCAGAGGCGGCCCAAGCGCAATTAAGAGGCGGCGGGAGCGGATACATTCCGCTCCCGCCGCCCGTATCTTCCGCACGAATGCCGCCCTTTTCCCGGCTCAGCCGAAAAAGATCAGCGGGACGAGCATCTCCTCGGTGAGGGAGGTGTGGTGCCCCTTGAAGTCGTGGCTGCGGGGAGTGAGTTTCATCGTCTTATCCGAGGTGCCGACGGCGATGTAATCTCCGAGCAGACGCGCACGGTCGGTGACGGTCTCTCCGCCGAAGTAGTTTTCGCCGATCAGCTCCTCCGTGCGCATCAGCGCAAAGTCCTTGCCGTACTTTTCGCGGAACAGGTCTGCGAACGCTTTAGTGCAGTCCTCTTTCACCTTGAAGGCGCTCGCCCGTGCCTCCAGGTAGGGAGGCCATTCGAGCAGGCGGAGGAGCTCTTCGTCGCGGTAGAGTTCGAAGCATCCGCTAATGTCGATCTGTCCGTGGTCTGCGGTGACGATGAGGAGGGTATCTTTGAGGGAGGAGCAGAGCGCCTCGACGCCGCGGCTCAGCGTGCCGATCACCGCGCCCGCCTCTTCGGAGGACACGCCGTAGCGGTGCATCACCGAATCGGGCTGCGTGCAATAGGCATAGACGAACTGTTTCCCGTCCTTCCGGCAGACCGTCCCGATCGCGGAGAACATCTCCTCGGGCGTGGTCCACACATAGCGGTTCTCCTCTTCCCGCCAGAAGGAGGGAACGACGACGTTTGCCGTATAGTCCGTATTCATTTGCCGGTAGAAGGGGAGGGCGGGCAGCCTGCGGCGCACATAGCCCGCCTCGACGGGCTCTCCCGTCTGAGAATCGACGCCGACGAAGATGTCGACGGCCCTTCGGAGCTCCTCGAAGTACAGGCTCCAGCCGAACCAGCCGTGCTCCATGGGATAGGCGCCCGTCTGAATGGAGGTCGTGGCGTTGGTGGTCGTGGAGGGGAAGACGGAGGTCAGCACCCTGCGGATGTTCCCGAGGAGAAAGCCGCCCTCCGCGGGATGCCGTTCGAGCGGGTACATGCCCAAGCCGTCCAGAACGAGGAGGACGACATTTTTGTAACCGCCGCCGAGGGCGCGGGCAAGATCCGGAAGG
The DNA here is from genome assembly GCA_947589335.1 of uncultured Clostridia bacterium. Taxonomy (GTDB): domain Bacteria; phylum Bacillota; class Clostridia; order Christensenellales; family Borkfalkiaceae; genus Gallimonas. Next base: position 1,956 of record CANPZH010000036.1, read on the forward strand.
ACGGGCTTGCCGTCGGGACAGCCGAAGTACGCCTTCAGCGTCGCGGAGATGTTGACGATGTTGTTGCAAAAATCCGGTTTGATCAGTCTTCCCATGCCGTTCTCCCGATGTTTGACCCTATGATTGTCCAATTATAGCACAGTTCCTTCGAAAAGGCAAGCGGAGGCGGGGACGCCGCTTTTTCTTGATTTTCCCGTGCGGGCGTGATATAATATCCTCCCGGAGGAACCCTATGAAACTGTATGTGATCCGCCACTGTTCGACGGAGTGCAGCGAAAAGAAGATCTATTGCGGGGAGACGGACGTCCCGCTTTCGGAGCGGGGAAAAGCGGAGCTCGCGCGGCTCAAGGAGGAGGCGAAAGGGCTTGTCTGCGATCTTGTGATCTCCTCGCCGCTCCTGCGCGCAAGGGAGACGGCGGAGGCGGTCGCGGGCGCGCGGAAGATCCCGGTCCTCTTCGACGCCCGCCTGAAGGAGCGCGTCTTCGGGGCGTTCGAACGGACGGACGCCGAGCGGGAGGACGGGAAGGTCTTCCGTCACAATTTCGCCGTGCGCTATCCGGGAGGGGAGTCCTATCTCGACGTCGCCGCGCGCGTGATCCCCATGCTCGCGGAGCTGAAGGAGAAGTATCCCGGCAAAGATCTGCTCCTTGTGACGCACGGGAGCGTCTGCAGGGTCATCCGCGCCTATCTTCTCGGCATGAAGGACGGGGAGTTCTATTCCTACTCGCAGCCGCCCGCCTCGGCGGAGGTGTACGAGCTCTGACGGCGCTCCCCGGGGGAAAGGGGGAGCCACAGACAGTCTTCCGCCGAAAAGAAAATGCAAAAAAACCCTTTACATGCAGGGTTTTTTGTTATATAATAATGTTATGCGGGTCGTATTCGAGCATTGGAAATACATCTTCAGGAATCTTTGGTTCGTGCTGCCGTTCGCGGTCGTACCTGCGATCTTTCTGGCGTTCTCCGTCGACTTTGCGGGGATCGAAGACCTCGCACGCGCATTTTTCACGGGCACGCTGGAGCCGGACTTTCTGCAGATCCTCCGCGCGTGGAGTTTTGTCCGCTTCGATTCCGTGCTCGGGATCATCTACAGCGTCTTCGCCGTCGTCAGCCTCGTGATCTTCACGGTCTTCCTCCTTGCCTTCGTCGAGAAGCATATGCGGATCGGCAAGCGCACGCTGAGCGGCGTCTTCTCGCAGATCGGCGGCCATCTTTGGGCTGCCATCGGCGTCACGGCGCTCTACACCGTCCTCTACGAACTCTGGGCGATCGTGCTCTCCGCCGTGCTGTTCGCGGTCTGCTCGATCGGGGAAAAGACGTTCGCGAGCATCCTGTTCGCCCTCGTTTCCGTCATCTTCATGGCGGCGCTTCTCTTCCTTGTCTCCGTCTTCTATCTGCTGCTTCCCTGCATGCAGATCACGGGTTTCCGCGCATACGGGGCCTTCATATACTCCTATCGTCTGACGGTGGGGGTGCGCAAGCAGCTGCTGCTCTCTTTTGCGGTCTCCTATGTGCCCGCATTTCTTGTGATCATGGCATGTGCGTTCTTGCCGACGCCCGTCGCCGTGATCGTCGCCTTCATCCTCTTCATGTTCCTGTATTTGAGTTTCTGCGTGCGGATGGAGACCCTCTATTTCGCGACGGACAAACTGGACAGGGAGGACCTGCTCCGCAGCTATAAGGAGCTTTGATATGAGACTGAGAAACGCCTTCCGCCTGCTGTTGAACAACTTCTCCAACGTCTACAAGCTGCTTTTGTTCCGCCTTGTGACGAATGTTCTGATGCTCTCGCTCGCCTACGTCGTCATCAGTTTCGGTTTGCATACGATCTTTTCGAGCGCCGAGGCGGAGGCGATCGTCGATCTTGCGGGCGAATTCTTCCACGCCCTCGTCTCGGGGAACGTCTCCTTCCTCGGGACCTTCCAGGAGAAGTTCACGGGAGCGCTCGCGGATTTTCTCTCCCTGCTCGGGACGAACATCGGCTCGATCGTGGGCTCGGTCATCGGCGTCAGCCTGCTCTATCTCGCCGCCCGCTTTCTGAACGGGACGGCGGTCTTCGCGATGGGGAGCATCTACAACGACAGGATGAGTTCCTACGGAAAGACGGGCTTTGCCTCCGCCTACTTCAAGCATGTGGGGAAGGCCGCCCTTTATCAGATCATCTATGTGCCGCTCGCCTTCCTCTATGACCTCTTGGCGCTACTCGGCTGTTGGTTTTTCTTCTTCTATACGCCGTCTCTGTTCCATACTTGGGAGATATTGACGATCTTCCTCGGCTCGCGCTCTCGATGCTGGCGTTCGTCTGCCTCGAGGCGCTCAAGATGACCTTCATCTCCGCATGGATCCCCGCCGTCATCACGGACGGATGCGGGGTCGCGGAGGGCATGAAAAAGAGTTTCCGCATGGTCCACGGATTCGGCGGCAGATTTTCGAGCTTTTTCATGACAATCTATCTGATCGTCGTGCTCAACGTCCTGTTTGCCGTCTGCACCTTTGGCAGCATGCTCATCGTCACCGTTCCCGCGAGCTATATCCTGCTGCTCGCGCTCCAGCTCGTCTACTATTATGAAGATACGGGCAAAAAGTTCTTCCTGTCCTTCCGCAAGATCTCGGGCGCGGACGGGAAGCCGGAGGGAATGGGAGACTGATCTTCGAACCGAAAATATATGAGTGGGGGTACCTATCAAGTGTCTTATCAGGGAAATTACGAAAAATGGCTGAACGATCCCCGGCTGCCCGGGGAATGCAGGGAGGCCCTGCTTGCGATCGCAGGCGACGAGAAGGAGAAGGAATACCGCTTCGGGGGCGAACTCGAATTCGGTACGGCGGGCATGCGCGGGATCATCGGCTGCGGCATGAACATGATGAACGTCTTCACCGTCATGCGGGCGACGCAGGGGCTTGCGCAGTATCTGAAGACCCTTCCGGAGGAAGCGCGTTCTCGCGGCGTCGTGATCTCTTACGATACCCGCCGCAACAGCCGTCTGTTTGCCCGCAAGTCCGCAGAGGTCCTTGCAAAGAACGGGATCAAGGCATATCTCTTCGACGATGTGCACCCCGTTCCCATGCTCTCTTACGCCGTCCGCTATCTGCACACGGCGGCGGGGATCATGATCACCGCGTCCCACAATCCCAAGGAATACAACGGCTATAAAGTATACGGCGAAGACGGCGCGCAGATGTCCCCCGAGGCGACTGCGGTCGTCGTGAAATACATCAGCGAGATCACCGACTATCTCTCGGTCACGGGCGAAGAGAACAGCCCGCTCATCGAGACGGTGCCTGCGGAGGTCGACGATACCTACATCGCCGAGCTGAAAAAGCTCACCCTCTCGGAGGAGGCCGTCAAACAGTGCGGGAAAGATCTGAAACTCGTCTATACCCCCGTGCACGGCTCTGGATACGTCCCTGTCATGCGAATCCTGAAACAGCTCGGCATCCATGTGACCGTCGTCGAGGAACAGACGACGAAGGACACCGAGTTCTCGACGGTGAAGGTCCCCAATCCCGAATTCAAGGAGACGCTTTCGATGGGCATCGCCCTCGCGGACCGCACGGGCGCGGACGTCGTCTTCGGCACCGATCCCGACTCCGACCGTCTCGGCGTTGCCGTCAGAGACGACAAGGGTGAATTCACGGCGCTCTCCGGGAACCAGGTGGGCATTCTGCTGCTCGACTACATCCTCACCCGCCTCAAGGAGGAGAACGCGCTCCCCGGGAATGCGGCGGTCGTCAAGTCCTTCGTCTCCACGGGCATGGCGAGAGCGATCTGTGCGGAGTTCGGCGTTGCGCTCTTCGAGACGCCCGTCGGCTTCAAGTTCATCGGCGAGAAGATCAAGCAGTGGGAACAGGACGGCTCGCACACCTTCGTGTTCGGGTTCGAAGAGTCCTGCGGGTACCTGCGCGGGACGCACGCGCGCGATAAAGACGCCGTCGTCGCCTCGATGCTCTGCGCCGAAATGGTCTGCTATTACACCTACATCGGGAAGACGGTCTACGGGCGGCTCTCGGAGATCTACCGGAAATACGGCTATGTGCTCGACAAGAACATCTCCATCCAGTATTCGGGTCTGAACGCCATGAAGGAGATGAACGCCGTTGTGGACGCGCTCAAGACGGCGAAGGCCGAACGGTTCGGCTCCTTTGCGGTCGAGGCCGTGCGCGACTACTCCGCGGACAAGAGGAGGACGAAGGACGGGAGAGAGGAGCCGCTGAACATTCCGAAGTGCAACTGCGTGTACTATGAACTCGAGGGCGGCAGTTTCGTCTGCGTCCGTCCGAGCGGCACCGAGCCGAAGCTCAAGATCTACTACTCCATCCGTGCAAAGGACGAAGCGCTCGCACAGGCAGAGCTCGAAAAGGCGAAGCAGGACGTAGAGCGCCTCCTCGCAAGCGTGAAATGATTTCGCTCCGGGCCGCTGCGCGCTGCGAGCATGTGGCGGCGGAGTATCGCATTTTATGATCAGTCCGCTCATTGGAAAGCGGTGCGGCGCGGCTTTATGCCGCGCCGCACCTGTTTCTTATACGCCATTCCTCCCCACGCTTTTTACGTCATTTTTAATACGTCATTCTGCCCCGCCCTCTAAACGTCATTCCGAGGCGTAGCCGAGGAATCTCAACCTCAGATTCCTCCTCCCTTCGGTCGTCGGAATGACGTGGGAGGAAGGGTCGTCGGGATGACGTGGAATGAATGCGGTCGTCGGAATGACAACACCCATTTTGCTTTCGCTACACTCAAGCACTTTCCCCTCAAGGGGACAGCAAGAACAACCTTCACTTGGCGCCCCCTTGAGGGGGAGCTGTCACGAAGTGACTGAGGGGGTGTCATTCTTAATACGTCATTCTGAGCCGCGCAGAATGCGCGTGTCGAAGAATCGCACCTTATTGTAATGCGGTCCATGTTTCGACAAGCTCAACATGACGTATTAAAAACGTCATTCCGCCTTATTTTTAATACGTCATTCCGAGCGAAGCGTAGCGAAGTCGAGGAATCTCACCACATGTCATTCCGAACGTATGTGAGGAATCTCGTCTTCAGATTCCTCCTCCCTTCGGTCGTCGGAATGACGTGGATGTCCTTCCGTGCGGCATTCACGGGTCTTGACAAACGGCGAAAAAACGCCTATAATAAGGTCATACCGGAGGGGCAATATGGACATTTGGGCATTATCGGAACAATTCGGCGTGAATGCCGAAACGGGGGAGCACGGCAACTTCCCGCACTTTCTCGGGTCGGTCGCGGGGAAGCGGGTCCTCGTCATCACCGATGAGAACACCCTGCCGATCTCGGAGGAGATCGCATCGGCGCTCACAAAGAGCGGCAGCGAGGTCTTGCGGCTCTCCTATCCCGAGAGGGAACCCGTTGCGGACGAAAAGACGGTGCAGACGGCCTTCGAGGCGGGAAAATCCGCCGACTATCTCCTCGCCGTCGGCGCGGGGACGCTCAACGACGTCGCCAAGCGCGCGGGATTTCTGCTCGGGAAGCCGAGCGGCGTCTTCGCGACGGCGCCCTCGATGGACGGTTTTACGTCGGGCGTGACCCCGCTCATCGAAAACGGATTCAAGATCACGCGGAGCGCGCAGGTCGCCCGCGACATCCTCATCGACTACGATACGCTCTGCTCCGCTCCCCGCATCATGCTCGGCGCGGGGGTAGGAGACATCCTTGCGAAATATTGCTGTCTGACCGACTGGCGCATCTCCTCCTACTTCACGGGGGAGCGCTACGGCGAAGCGGCGGCAGATCTCATGTATCAGGCGGTGAAGGCGTGCGACGAGAGCGTGCCCGCTCTGGTTCGCGGCGAGCGGGCGGGCGTCGAAAAGCTCATGGACGCCCTGCTCATCTCGGGCTATGCGATGGTCCTTGCGGGCAGTTCCCGCCCCGCTTCGGGCGCGGAGCACCACATGAGCCACTTTCTGGAGATGGACTTCCTCGCCCGCGGGGAGCGCATCCCTCTGCACGGCGTCAAAGTGGGGCTGGGGACCGCCGTCTCCCTCTGGCTCTATCACAACCTGAAGAAGTTTCCCGCCTTCCCGGGGGCGGAACGGGTATATGCGGAGGCTGAGAAGCTCCCGGAAAGCGGATATGTGCTCGGGATCCTCGGCTCGCTCGGATGTCCCACCCGCTTTTCTCAGCTCGGGGTCTCCCGCGAGACGGTGCGAAGAATGCTCTTCGAGGCCTACAAGATCCGCGACCGCTATACCATTCTCACCCTCTACTGCGGGAGGGGACTCATGCAGAGCGCGGCAGACGAGATCCTCGACCTCTTCTATTGACCGTAAGCCCCTTGCCCGCGGCGGGTTTTCCCTCGGGCGAGGATCCTCTTCCCACAGTTTCTTGCGGCGCCCTTCCCGCGTGCGGGAAGGGCGCCGCCTCTGTGAAAATTTTTCGAAATTTTCTGGCGGGGGGATCCCCGCGTTTGACAAATCCCGCCGATACATTATAATTGATTTTGTAAACTTTTCGGGGGAAGTTTTATGCTGCAAGTCAGAGATCTCGTCAAACGGTATGAAGCGAAGGGGGAGACGGTCACGGCGCTCTCGGGCGTCTCGGTCGATTTTCCCGAAAAGGGGATGGTCTTCCTCCTCGGCAAATCGGGGAGCGGGAAGTCGACGCTGCTCAACATCTCGGGCGGGCTCGACGCTCCCGACGAGGGCGAGGTCATCGTCAAGGGCAGGTCTACAAAGGACTTTTCGAAGAGCGATTTCGACAGCTATCGGAACACCTACGTCGGGTTCGTCTTTCAGGAATACAACATCCTGAACGAGCTCACCGTGGCGGAGAACGTCGCGCTCGCCGTCGAATTGCAGGGAAGGCCCGCGGACGGGGAATTCGTCGCCTCACTTTTGGAACAGGTCGATCTCAAGGGCTATGCGGACAGACGCCCCAACACCCTCTCGGGCGGGCAGAAGCAGCGGGTGGCGATCGCCCGCGCGCTCGTCAAAAATCCCGAGATCATCATGGCGGACGAGCCGACGGGCGCCCTCGATTCGGCAACGGGCAAGCAGGTGTTCGACACCCTCAAAAAACTCTCCCGCGAAAAGCTCGTCGTGGTCGTCTCCCATGACCGTGAATTTGCGGAGATCTACGCCGACCGCATCATCGAGCTCAAAGACGGGAAGATCGTCTCGGACATGACGCGGGAGGGCGACGGGCTGAAGGAGACCGCCAACCTTCGGGAGGTCTCCGAAAAGAAGCTCTCCGTCTCCTGCGGGTCCGCGCTCACCGAGGAGGACGCGGAGAGGGTCATCGCCTTTCTCAGGCGGAACAAGGGGAGCGTCGTCATCTCCTCCGAGAAGGAGGAACAGGTGCCCGAGGAGGGTGCGCGGGCGAGCTTTGCGCCCTCGGAGGCGCTCCCGTCGGAGCGGGAAAAGGACACGGCGGAGTTCATCAAGTCGAAATTCCCGATGCGCTATGCGCTGAAGATGGGCATCGCGGGGCTCCGCGTCAAGCCGCTCCGTCTGGCGTTCACCACCCTCCTTGCGACGATCGCCTTCATCGTGTTCGGATTTTTCTCCACCCTCATCACCTTCGACTCGGGGAGCATCGCGGCGAGCGCGCTCAAAGATTCCGCCTTCACCGCCGGTGTGCTCGTCAAATCGGGGCTGACCCTCAGGCGGAACGCGGAGACGGGGGAGCCCTTCTCCTACGCCGTCTCCGGACGGTTCGTCCCCGAGGAGGTCGCGCAGCTGCAGGCGGACTATCCGCAGCTCGGTCTCATTCCCGTCTTCACGCTGGATCAGACGCTGATCAGCTTCTCCGCCTCCCTCGGAAGGAGCACGGAGGCGGGATCTCCTTACTATGCGAACGACTTCGACGACCGCGTCATGTACGCGGGCTTCACGGGGTTCGCGGACGCAAGCTATCTCGGCGGCGATCTCACCATGCTCGCGGGGGCGCTGCCGCAGCAGAGGGACGAGGTGGTCCTCTCGAAGACGGTCTACGAGGTCTTCGAGCGCTACGGCCTCGTCGACGGCGCAGAGGTCCGTCCCGTCGCCTCCTATTCCGATCTCTTGGGCAAGAGCGTCTACCTCCGCCTCGGCCAGTCCGGCGGGGGATGCAGCGTCACCGTCTCGGGGATCGTCGACACGCACGAGGATTTCTCCGCCTTCACGGGCTTCAAAGACCGTTTCCGCTCGGAGGCGGACGAGCTCGACGACCTCGAGGAGCAGTTCGTCTACTCGCTCTCCTCGGTCCTCTTCGTGCACAGCGGATTCTACGAATACAACCGCAGCTTTGACGACAGCATTGCAAATTACAATCTCTGGAAGGCGTCGCTCAACCGCTGGCAGGATCCCTATTTCCTCTCGACGAAGTACGAAGAGACGTCTGCAAGCGGGGACAGGTACCAATACCTGTTCGCCTCTTTGGCCGAAGACAGAGGCGCAAAGAGCAATACGCTGATGGAGGAGCTGAACGGCTATATCGACGGAGAGCGGGACGTCCGTTACCGTGCGCCCTACTCCTTCCTGCAGGAGATCAACGAGGGGGAGAGGACGGTGGAGAGCATCTTTCCTCTGCTCGGCGCGGCGGCGGCGGTGCTGGCGCTCTTTTCCGCGCTCCTGCTCTTCAACTTCATCTCCGCGAGCATCAACGCGAAGCGGAAGGACATCGGGATTCTGCGGGCGGTCGGCGCGCGGGGGATCGACGTCTTCAAGATCTTCATCGTCGAGGGGCTCGCCATCACGCTGTGCTGCTTTGCGCTCGGCTGCGCCGGGGGCGCGGCGGCGTGCGCGGCGGTCAATTCGGTGCTGATCGCGCAGGGGCTCGTCTCCTACGGGCTCTTCTCGTTCGGGATCTTCAACGCCCTGTTCGTGCTGGCGATCGCCCTTGCGACCGCCCTTATCGCGACGGCGGTGCCCGTTCTCATCACCGTCGGCAAGAAGCCCGTCGAGGCGATCCGCGCGATCTGAAGAATGGGAAATTTTTTCCGAAAAGCCGCCCGAAAAAAATTGACAAGCGTTTCCCGGTCTGCTATAATAGCAAAGTACTAAGTGCTTCGGCGAAGGAGGGTAGAGAAAGGATGTCCACAATCAGAGTCGGCGATAACGAAAATCTGGAGAGCGCGCTCCGCCGTTTCAAGAGAAAGTGCTCCCGCGACGGCATCATCGGAGATCTCCGCAAGAAAGAGTTCTACGAGAAACCTTCCGTAAAGAAGAGAAAGAAGTCCGAAGCGGCACGCAAGAGAAGCAGAAACTGAGGAAGATCCGTAACGTAACCGTTACGGATTTTTTTTGCGGATTTTGTCGGAAGGCAGCGAAATCTGCCGAACGAACGGAGGGAAATATGGAACGCACGCTGAAATCGCTCGCAAAAGAGGCCAAGATGCGCATGAAGAAGGGGTTCTGGCAGGAGTGCGAGGAAAAGCTCGACTCCGAGCGCATGCACGCCAAGGAGCAGGGGATCAACGAGGGGAAGATGGAGCGGTATTTCCGCCAGAAGGTGGAGACGCAGATCCGCGGCGAAACGCCCGACGAATTCTACCTGAAGGTGCGGGATCTGCTGCTCACGGAGGGGGAGGTATCCGACGCGATCGGCAGGCTCACCGACAAGGAGTACTATAAGACCCTCTCCTACGAGGAGAAGCAGCGCTACACCCTCGAGCTCTCGGAGAAATACCTCCGCGCCCTCGAGCGGTTCAAGCGGGAGTACGAGTTTGAGATCAAGGGGAGAGGATAGCGCGGATTTGCCCCCAAACCGTTGTCTTTTTTCCGCGGATATGATATAATCTTTCCGTATGAACGGATTGACTCTGAACGCGGAACAGCAACTGCCCGTGAACGACACCGAGGGCGCGGTCCTCGTCCTTGCGGGGGCGGGGAGCGGCAAGACGAGGGTGCTCACGGCGCGGATCGCCCATCTCGTGGGCGACCTCGGCGTTTCGCCCTCCAACATTCTCGCGATCACCTTTACCAACAAGGCCGCGAACGAAATGAAGGAGCGTCTCGGGCTCCTCACCGAGATCGGCGGCATGTGGGTGAGCACCATCCACTCCATGTGCGTGCGCATTCTGCGCATGTATGCGGACAGGAGGGGGCTCACGGAGAACTTCTCCATCTACTCCGAACAGGAGCGCGCCGCCGTCATCAAGCAGACCTTCAAGGAGTGCGGCTACGACGAAGAGGGGCTGCTGAAAAACGTCAAATGGCACATCGGCAACGCCAAGATGCTCGGGCTCTCCCCCGAGGAATACGGCAGGCGGTTCGGGCATGAACGCAACATCGAGGCGGCGGTCAAGGTCTATGCGGGCTATGCCGCCCATCTGAAGCGGAACAACGCCCTCGACTTCGACGATCTCCTCACCGAGGCGCGGAGCCTCCTTGCGGAGGACGGGGAGGCGCGGGAGTACCTTGCGGGGAAGTTCCGCTATATCCATGTCGACGAATTTCAGGACACCAACGCCGTCCAGTTCGACATCATCCGCATGCTCGCCTCGGAGCACGGCAACCTCTTCGTCGTCGGGGACGACGACCAGTCCATCTACGGCTGGCGGGGGGCGGAGATCAAGAACATTCTGAACTTCGAACGTTCCTATCCCCGCGCGAAGGTCTACAAATTACAGCAGAATTATCGCTCGACCAAGGCGATTCTGGATCTTGCGAACGCTTCGATCTCGCACAACTCCCTGCGCAAGCAGAAGCGGCTGTGGACGGAGAACGGGGAGGGCGCAAAGCCCGTCTGGTTCGAGGCGGAAGAGGAGGCGGCTCTGCGCCGCGCCGCGCGACATCGTGCCTGAGAGTGCGTCGTAAATTTTCCCGT
>CANPZH010000037.1 GCA_947589335.1 uncultured Clostridia bacterium
GCCTCGATGATGGAGGTGGGCATGCCGTACAGGAACTGACGGATGAAGAATGCCGTCATGATCGAACCGAACATCCCGGGGATGATGAGGACGAGACCGTTGTTTCTCCAGCCGAGGCTGTCGTACATTGCGAACTGCGTCGTCATGAGGGAAGGTCCGGGGACCATGATCGCGGCAAGCAGGAAATAGAACACTGCGTTTCTGCCGATCCAGTTGATCTTCGCGAACGAGAACGCCGCGGACGCCGACGTGACAACGCCGACCACAACGGGAACGATCGAATAGATGAGGTTGTTGAGGAGCGCTCTCCAGAAGGAGAATCCGACGGAGAAGCCGCCGACTTCCGTCATTGCGGACGTAAAGAAGATGCGGTAGTTCTCAAACAGCCCATTGGTGTATCCTTCGGAGACCGTGCTGCGCATCGGCCACCAGACGAGTGCGTTCAGGATCTCGGTTGCGGAACCTGCGGCGCTCGTATCTGCGAAGGAGCCTGCGATCATCCACCAGAAGGGATAGACCATGATGAACGATCCGAAGAGCAACACGATGTAGGTGACGACATCGCCGACGAACTTCGCGCGCTTGGAGCTGGCGCGGTGCGTCTTGCTCGAGATCCCGAAAAAGGCGAGCAGTGCGCCCCAGGCATAGCGGAGAGAAGAATATTGGGGTTCTTCCGTAACGGGAGCTTCATTTTCGATGTTTTCGATATTTTCCATGTTCTCCTCCTCCTTAATCCTTATTTCTCGAATCCAGCCAGAACTGGAACATCGTCAGGATAAAGATGATGACCGCGAGGATCATACCGTAGGCAGCGCCTTCGGAGACAACGGCGTTGACGCCGCCGTTCAGACCGTAGTTCCACACGAGCCAGACATAGCCGGACAGATAGTATCTGTTCGCGATGAAGAGTTCGGGCTCCGCATAGATCTGCATGCCGCCGATGACGGAAGTGACGATGTTGTAGAAGATCGTGGGATACAGATCGGGCATCGTGACTTTCCAGAAGATCGTCCATCCGTTTGCGCCGTCGATCTGCGCCGCTTCCTTCGTTGCGCCGTTGACGCCCGAGAGACCTGCGATGTACAGAATGATCGTGCCGCCGAGGCCCTTCCAGACGCTCATGATGATGATGACGAGCTTGGAGATGATCCCCTGGCACCAGAACGGATCGTTCATGAACGCACTCTCTGAGGTGCCGCCCGTGATGAAGTTCCACGACCAGTCGTTCGCGCCCGTGATGTTGACCCACTGCAGCGGGCTGTCCGTGATACCGACTTGCTGCAACCCGAGCAGGGAGTTCATGACGCCCGTCTGCGAGAACATCAGCTTGAAGGTGTAGACGATGGAGATCGTCGACGCGACACAGGGGAAGTAGTAGAGGACGCGGAACACGTTGCCGCCCTTGATGTCGCGGGACATGCAGACCGCGAAGAACATCGAAAGGATCATGCCGATCGGGATACCGATCATGTAGAACACGGTGTTGAAGAGCATCGCGCCCATCTCATGAATACGGAACGGCGTCGTTGTGAAGTTCGTGAATGCGTATATGTACCAGGCAAACGGACCCGTGACCTCTTGGGTTTTCCCGCTTTCGGCAAGGTGGACCGTTGCCGTCGGGACGCGCTGGCCGAGATACTGCAGATAGCTGAAGATATTGCCGCCGCCGATGATCGTATAGTCGGTAAACGAGAGCAGCAGCGCCACCACGAAGCAAATGTAGACGAACCAGACGGTACCGATGATCAGCGGGATACAGAAGATCCAGCCCCAAAGATTATCTTGCAGCTTGGCCTGGTTGATGGGCTTGCGCTGCTTCTTCTTTATGACCTGCTCCTCTGCAACCGCTTCCTCGGCTTCGGCCGTTTCGTTTGCAGTGATGATTTCTTCCATAATTTCCTCCTTACACGAGATTTTCACAATCGGGCGGGAAGCGTCTCCCCGCGAGGGGGAGACGGTTTCCGTGTCCGGTTGAAGTTACGAATTGCCGAGCAGCCTCTGTTCTGCTGCGATCGCCGCGGCGAGCTGCGCCTTGACGTCCGCTTCGCTGAATGCATAGAACCATGCCGGGGTGCCGTAGCTGGTGCCCTGGATAGGAGTCTTGGCAGCATCCTTCTTATAGAGCATCTTATCGAGGATATCCGCCATGCTGTTGCCCTTCTCGCCGCTGTACGCGTTCTGCTGTGCATACGCCATAACGTAGCCCTTGCCGCGGGCGTCGAGGACGCCGAGCCAGTCGTCGTTGTAGGTGTACATTGCGGAGTCGCGCGTTGCGTTGAGGCCGTACTGCATACGAAGGGAGAGGTCTCTGTCGGCCTGCGTGTATGCGACCATCTTGAGGGTCTTCATCGCGTAGGAGAGGTCGAGCAGGGTGCTCATGTTGGTGTTCTGGAACTGTTTGTCGTACTTGTCTGCGAATGCGCCGCCCTGGTAGTTTGCGATCCACTGGCCGACCGTGCCGCCGCCGGAAGCCGCTTCGAACATCGCCTTCGCCGCCGCATAGGTCTCATCCCATGCCTCGTCTTCGGGAGTGACCATGTCTTCGAAGTCGCCCTTGTGACCGTTGAAATCCTGGCACTGGTCTCTGAAGTTCGGGAGCTGGGAGCCCGCGTACGTCAGGGTGACCTGCGTGTTGCGGTCGATCGTCAGATAGCGGACGAGGTCGATCGCTGCGCCTTCACGCCAGTCTGCGCCGTTGGTGATGAGGCCGCTGACGCCGTAGCCGACGGAGTCCATACGCGCGCCCCACTTATCCTGACGCTCGATCTGGTTATCAACGATCTCTTGCCCGCTATAGGATTCGGGGAGATCGGTAACGTCGACCTCGCAGACGGGGTCGGTGCCGCCGCCGCCCTGCGTAAATTCGACCTTGCCTGCAAGATCGCCGTAGCCGACCATCTCGTAGTCCTGGTTCTTGACGAGGGAAGCGAGTGCATAGTCCTCGGAGACGGGTTCGGGCATCAGTCTGTATTTGAGGAACTGTCTGTCGGTCGCATTCAGAGCGCCCGCGTTCCACGTGCCGACGCCGTAGAAGACGCAGTAGCCTGCACAGAACATATCCCAGCCGGAGGGTTTATCCGACTTGGTGTCGCCCGCGTTGTTGGAGTTGCCGTTCCAGTCGGAGCCGTATGCGTAGAACGCACCGATGACTTCGAGGAATTCGTCGTTATTGATACCCCAGTTGATCGTCTGTTCCTGTTCGCCGTACAGGGTCGCCTTCGACTGCGTGTAGGTGTTGTTGCCCGCTTCGCTGACCGCTGCCGTCGAATCCTTGTTGAGGTACTGCGCGTTGTTGCCCGCGAGCCAAGGAAGGAGATAGAGGACGCCGTCGTAGGAGTCGTTGCCATAGACGTTCTTGACGCCCGTCTTGGTCATCGCGCCGCCCTTGCCGTTGCCCTGCCAGTTGTAGGTGTTGAGGTAGTAGGTGAGCGCCCACGTCAGTGCGCTGTATTCGGCGTAGGTGTAGGTGATGTAGCCCTGCTTCACGTCGTAAGCGGCGCCGGTGTCGAGCGCGTTGCCGTCTTTGTCCTGTGCGGGGATGGTGACGTCGGGCGTTCCGCTCCAGTAAGCCTTCGCGTCTTCGAAGGTGTCTCCGGGCCAGCCGGGGATCGTCACGCAGTAGCCCTTGCCGCCCGTGTAGTACTGCACTGCGACAGCCATGGGATCGCCGCCCGCGAGAGCCGCTTCATAGCTCGAGAATGCGTAGAAGTTGTAGGGGCGGTACCACGTGGGCTTGCCGATGTTGATAAGGGGCACGTCTTCGTCGCCGTAAGGATCGGACGTGACAACGCCGCTTTCCCTGTTGTAGGTGAGCGTTGCGCCCGTGTTCTCGGCGCCCTTGACGCCCGTTCTGTCGTTCGTCGTCTTCGACATCATGTCCGCTTTGACCTGATCGGAGATGAGGACTTCGTTGTAGCCGAGACCGAAGTTGGAGTAGTCCTTGGGAAGACCGTAAATGCCGACTTTGACGTCGTTTGCGATCGTCTTGAACGTCTGCGTGCTCTCATCATAATAGATACGGTCGCCCGAGTTGTAGTTCGGATCGTTCGCATAGGAGTAGAATGCGAGGGAATCTTCCCAGATCTGGCTGAGGTCGTCCGCATATTCCTGGAGCGCGGAGGACATGTCGAGGATCTTGCCGAGTCTCGACCAAACCTTCACGTACTTCGGGGAGACGTAGAAGACGTCGGGCTGGGAGTTGGACGCGATCAGGTTGGACAGCTGCGTGAAGTACGCGTCGGTATCCGACTGATAGGTGAACTTCGTCTTGACTTCTTCCTCTTCGGTGAAGATGCCCTTTTCGCGGAGCACGTTCGTGTAGTAATTTGCCCAGTCGGCTACGTTCTGGCGGTTGACGTCAACGTCAGAGTCGCCGCAGAACATGGAAATGCTGATCGTATAGGCATCATCTCCGCACCCTGCGAACGAAACCGCGGCGCCGCACATCATCACTGCAGAGAGAGCAACGAGCGAAGCGCTTTTCAAAAGTTTCTTCTTCATTCCTTTACCTCTTTGAATAGAATTCTCGTGTCCGTCGCCTACAATCCTCACGGTCTTCTCCGCTGCGCTGCGCGTATTGGGGGTTGGCGCTCCGCTTTGCGGATCTGCCCGCTCGGGGTTCGGGTCCGGAAAATGCCGTTTCGGTCTGCCGAATACAGAAAAGGACGTTCGTCAATCCGCACTGTTTTTTCTCCGCCGGCGCTTCCGCACCGAGAAAAAAAACAGCAAAAAAGATTAACGAACGCCCTTCTGCATCATGACTTTCCCCCTATCGTCATTTTACACTGAACACAATATAGCACGATTTTTTGGGGTTGTCAATAGGAAAATAAAAATTTTTTTGTGAAACTTTCACCTTTTTTTTGCTTTTTTTTGGGCTTTTTCACCAAGCGATGCGCTTTTTGTACCCAATATCGGCAACGAAAAAGGGCGGGCAGACCCGTCCTTCCACAAAATATTGTGTGCATGCTCGCGGCATGCGCGCTTTTTTCCGCTTTCGCCCGAAAACGGGGGGATCACACGCCCGCCGTCTTATAAAAATAGAGGAAAGTCCCGTCTTCGCCGCAGGGCAGAAATCCCGCCGCGCGGAGCATCTTCTCCGATCGTGCGTTCTCGCGGAAGCACTTCGCCTCGGCGCGCTCGATCCCGAGATGCAAAAAGGCGTACTCCGCCATCGCGTGCATCGCCTCCCGCGCATAGCCCTTTCCCTCCGCCTCGGGAAGGAGCCGCACGCCGAGCTCGACGTTCTCGCGGTAGCCGAAGCGGTGCAGCACGGCCTCGCCCAGCAATCTCCCGTCCGCATAGATCCCCATCGAGACCTCTTCCTTTTTATGAAAGCGCTCCCGCGCCGTCTCGAGGAAATATTCTTCCGGCGGCTCGCCCTCGGGGAAGTCCTCCCGCCAGTCGTATCCCCAATAGCGGTTGCGCCCGCCGTCGTAGCAGAGGCGGTAGAACTCCCCGGCGTCTTCCCCGGCGAGTTCGTGCAGGGAGAGCCGCTCCGTCCTGATCTCGGGGACGCGGGAGAGGGCGTCGATCGCACGCCGCGGGAGCACGTTGTACTTCCCGACGACCTCGCAGGGGAGGTATTGCAGCTTGGATTTGCGCAGGCCGATGTCGCCCGCGTCGTCCATACGGTTGAGAAACCGCACCCCATCCCCGCAAAACGTGCGCGCGAACTGCTGCGCGAGCATGGGATAGGCGCCCTCGAATTCCTTGAGCGCCTTCTCGATGTGGATCACCGTCATGTCCCCGCAGCGCTCTCCCGCGGAGAATCCGACGATCTTTCCGTCCACGGTCAAGATTCCCCCGAAGAGGTTGAGCTCCCTCATCCGCGGGACGAGGGCGAGCGTCTCCGCCATCTCCTCGTCGGCAAGGCGCATCCCCTTCGCCCGCTGCCCCTCTGCGTATTCCCGCAAAAAGGCGGAAAGGGCGGGCTCCTCCGCCTCGGTGTAGGGGCGGAATTGCCACATGGGGTACGTTTTTTTGAATTTGTTGATGTGGTTGCGCTGCCCGGAGTACCGCTTCCCCGCGAAGGTACGGAAGTCCTCCGCCTCATATAAATAGTCCCGCCAGCGGCGGCGGTTGTTGAGGGCGCAGTCCTGCCCGTAGCGGTCGAGCATCGCGGGGAGCTTTGCACGGGGAATGTTCGTGAAATGCAGGCGGATGTTCTCGTCGCGGCAGTAGGCCTCCACGGCGTCGAGCGCCGCCCCTTCCGCCGCTTCGTCCCCCGAAACGCATAACGGGTAGTAAAAATAGTGCGATCCGGCATAGAACTCATGCAGAATGAGGCACCCCGCGGCAAAGCAGTAGTCGACCTGCAGAGACTCTCCCCACATGAACTGAAAGCCGAGCGAATAGTCGCTGATATGTGTCTTCTGCGCCGCGAAATAGGGCGCAAGTCCGGTCAGATCCGATCCGGTGATCTTATGAAACGTCAACATAAGCGGCGCCCGCCCGGATCCGCCGGACGGGCTGCGATTCTCCTTTTTTCCGCGGGATCCCGCGTTTTATTCCTGACGGTCGATGATGTCGAGCAGTTCGTAGATCCTGTCGAGGTCGTCGCGGGAATAGTAGTCGATATAGATCCTTCCCTTCTTCTCCGTCCCGATGAGGGAGACCTTCGTCTTGAATGAGGTGCGCAGCCGCTCCACGAGATGGGTGAGCTCGGCATTCGCGAGCGCGTTCTTCTGCTCCTTTTCCCTGCTGAGGACCTCGGGCGGGTTGAGGAATTGCTTGACGGCGCGCTCCGTCTCCCGCACGGACCAGCCCTGCTTCACGCATTCGAGCGCGAGTTTTCCCTGGCTGTCCTTCGGAACGGGCACGAGGGTGCGCGCATGCCCCGACGAAAGTTTTCCGTCGCGGACGAGCGCGATCACGTCGTCGGAGAGGGTCAGAAGGCGCAGCGTGTTCGCGATCGCGGGGCGGGATTTGCCGAGCCGCTCCGCGAGGACTTCCTGCGTCAGATTGTACTCCTCCATGAGTTTTTTCATCCCGTATGCGGCTTCGATGGGGTTGAGGTCCTCGCGCTGCAGGTTTTCGATGAGGGAAACTTCCTGGATCTCGCGCTCGTCGAGGTCCTTCACGACGGCGGGGATCGTCTCGAGCCCCGCGTTCTTCGCCGCGCGGTACCGCCGCTCGCCCGCGATGATCATATAGGTGCCGTCGGGATTGCGGTTGACGACGATCGGGCTGATGACGCCGTGCTCTTTGATGGAATTGGTCAGATCCGCCAAAGCGCCCTCTTCGAAGACCTTGCGCGGCTGGTCGGGATTGGGGTAGACGTCGGCAAGCGGGAGCTCGCTCACGCCCTGCAAGACCGATTCGCCCGTCGCGTTTTCGTATGCCTCCTCCGTGTCGCTGAACAGCGCGGAGAGCCCTTTGCCAAGTCCCTTTGCCATCTCTTATTCTCCTCCTTCCGTTTTTCTGAGAAATTCTTCGGTGAGCGCGGCATACGCCTTGGCGCCCATACATTTGGGATCGTGCAGCAGAATGGGCTTGCCGTGGCTCGGCGCCTCCGCAAGGCGCACGTTGCGCGGGATCACGATCTCATACAGCTTTTTCGTGAAATACTTCTTGATCTCCTCGGCGATCTGGCGGCTGATGAGCGACCTCCTGTCGTGCATCGTGAGCACGACGCCCTCGACCTTCAGCCCCTTGTTGAGGTGCTGCCGCACGAGGGAGATCGTGTTCATGAGCTGGCTCAGCCCCTCGAGCGCGTAATACTCGCTCTGGATCGGGATGATGACGCTGTCTGCCGCGGCGAGCGCGTTGATCGTGATCAGCCCGAGGGAGGGAGGGCAGTCCACCAAGATATAATCGTAATCGTTTTTGATCTTGTCGAGCGCCGTTTTTAATACCCGTTCTCTGTTTTTCTTGTAGACGAGCTCCACTTCCGCGCCCGCGAGGTCGATGTTCGCGGGGAGCAGATACAGCCCCGGCATCTGCGTTTCGAGCACGTTGTCTTTCACGGGCTCCTCCTCGATGAGGACGTTATAGACCGATTTTTTGATCGCGCTCTTGGAAAAACCGAGCCCCGTTGTCGCATTTCCCTGCGGGTCGATGTCCACCAAAAGGACCTTCCTCCCCGCCTTCGCGAGATAAGCCGACATATTTACGCAGGTCGTCGTCTTGCCGACGCCGCCTTTCTGGTTGGAAAAGGGAATAATTTTGCCCATAATTTCACCTCTTTTTATCACCCGTATTGAGTTTTAGCTGTTTTTGGGGCTGTTTTGCGCAGGTACGGAGGGCGCCGTCTCGCCGATGACCGCGAACGGATTGTCGGGAGCGTCTTTGTCGTGGCTCTCCATATAGGTGAGGACTTCCTCCCAGCTCGCCCCCTTCATGAGCATGTCGACTTCGGGGGTGTAGATCGTCTCGCGCTCCACGAGGACCCGCGCCATGTTGTCGAGAATGCTGCGGTGCTCGGTGAGGAGCTTCTTCGCCCGCTCATACTGCTCCTCGACGATGCGCTTGATCTCCGCGTCGATCAGATTCGCCGTGTCCTCGCTGTACGTCTTGCGCTCCTCGAAATCTCTGCCGAGGAAGACGGGAGCGTCGCTGGAATAGGCAATGGGTCCGAGTTTCTCGCTCATGCCCCATTCGGTGACCATCTTCCGCGCCTCCGACGTCACCTGCTGGATATCACCCGAAGCGCCCGAGGAGACGTCGTGCAGCACGAGCTCTTCGGCGACCCTGCCGCCCAGTCCGCTGCAGATATGCGCCAGCGTGTCGCTGTAGAAACGGTAGTTCTGGTTGTCTGTCTCGGGACGGTACAGGGTATATCCGCCCGCCGCGCCGCGGGGAACGATCGTGACCTCCTGGACGTTGTCGCGCGTGTTGACGAGCTTCGCAAGCACCGCATGCCCGGATTCGTGATAGGCGGTCAGGCGCTTTTCCTCCTCCGTTACGACGCGGCTCTTCTTCTGGGGGCCCATGATCACTTTGTTAATCGCTTCATAAAGATCGAGATTGCCGATCATCGACTTCCCGCCGCGGGCGGCAAGGATCGCCGCCTCGTTGAGCAGGTTCGCAAGGTCTGCGCCCGAGAATCCCGAAGTCATCCGCGCGATCGTCTTGAAGTTGACGTCGGGCGCGAGAGGCTTGTTCCGCGCATGCACCTTGAGAATTTGTTCACGCCCCTTAACATCTGGCATGTGAACATATATTTGCCTATCGAAGCGCCCAGGCCGCAGCAGTGCGTTATCGAGGATGTCGGCACGGTTCGTCGCCGCCATGACGATGATCCCCTCGTTGGAATCGAAGCCGTCCATCTGAACGAGGATCTGGTTGAGGGTCTGCTCGCGTTCGTCGTGCCCGCCCCCGAGCCCGGCTCCTCTCTGGCGGCCGACGGCGTCGATCTCGTCGATGAAGATGATGCAGGGTTGGTTCCGCTTTGCAAGATCAAATAGGTCGCGCACGCGCGAAGCGCCGACGCCGACGTACATCTCGACGAAGTCGGAGCCGCTGACCGAGAAGAACGGCACGCCCGCCTCACCGGCGACGGCCTTGGCGAACAACGTCTTGCCCGTTCCGGGAGGCCCGACGAGCAGCACGCCCTTCGGGATCCTCGCCCCCAAATCGGAAAACTTTTTCGGGCTCCGCAAAAACTCCACGATCTCGGCGAGCTCGGTCTTCTCCTCCTCGGCCCCCGCGACGTCCGAGAACCGCACCTTCAGATTGGTGGAGACCTTCGCCTTCGTCTTGCCGAAGTTCATGACCTTGCCGCCTCCGCCGCTCGTCGCCCTCAGAACGAGGAAGAACGCGACAAGGCCGACGACCAGCACGGCAATATAGATGATGTTGCCCCAACCCGCGCCCGCGTTCGGGTCGCTGTAGCTGTACTCCGTGACCGTACCGCCGTGATTGACGCCGTTTTCGTCGACGTCTTCCATCCAGCTGTGCACGACCTTCTCCAACGCGTCGGAATTATAGAGGCTGATGAAGTTTGCCCAATAGGAATACTGCGTGTTGACCCCGTTGACGCCGCGCGTATAGCCATATACTACGTAATTGTCGATCTCGACCTTGACGATCGGTCCGCGGTCCTTCGACGCCTTGCTCTCATCGAGCTTTCCGCCCATGGCGAGCCTTTCAAAATCGGACGCCGCCAATTCCCGCTCGTTTTTATAGAGCGTGGTGAAGGTGAAGTAGATCCCGACGCCCAAGACCACAGCAAGAACGACAGCGATGATAATCTTGACTGTTTTGCTCAAAATGTGCTCCTTTTTGCTTTTTTATAATACGCCCATAGTATGGACCATATTACCGCTTTATTGTACCATGAACACCGCAAAAATGCAAGCAAATCCCTGCATTTCTTATCTGTTTTTCAAAAATATCACAGGAATTTCTTGTTTTTGCCAAAGTTTCACGTGAAACGGAGCTAAAATCGCACCGCGCACCCGTAAAACACAGCCTAAGAAGTTCCACGTGAAACCCTCGAAGGATTTTTCCGCCGAAATGCCGTGTTTCACGTGAAACACACGGTGCATGAAAAACGGGCTCCGCGGAGCCCGTTTTTGTGTCAGGTGAATAGTTTTTTGACGAAATCGTTGAACCAACCGCCGGAGATCGCGTAGCTCGTCGCGCTCTGGAACCATTCCGCTTCGAAGATCTTCCCGACGACGCTGCTCGACGCGATGAATTCGTGCACGGACGCCACGGGCAGCCAGTTGAGGAGCAGAAGCAGAATGAAGATGAGAACGGCCGCTTTCGCGAGCCCCAATACTGCGCCGAGAGCCTGATCGACGACGCGGATGGGTGATAGCGTCGTCTTTACGGCATTGAAGACCTTTGTGATGAGGAGCGCGCCTAATTTGATCACGACCACGAGGATGACGAATACGATCACGATCGCGATCCACTTGGCAAGCACCGACGAGATCATCATTGCGGGGGTCGCTTCGGCGGGGATCAGCTCGACCGACCGGAAGGAGATCTTGATGAACCATTTCGCGATCGCGTTGATCTCGAGTCCGCTCAACACCTCGCCGATCTCCGCGCCGACCGTCGGAGTCCCGATCGCGGCGGCGTATGCCTCGTTTTTTGCGATCGCGCCGTTCAAACCGTTTGCGATCGCCGTCGTCATGCCGAAGCAGAGCTCCAAAAAGTTCGAGAACGCCACGCAGAACGTGAAAGCGAATATGAGTGCGAAGAATGTGCCTGCAAGTTTACAGATCCCTGCGACGAATCCTCTGTATGCTCCGTACGCCGTTCCGAGCAGCAGTATGAGGAAAAAAACAAGATCGAGGATCCAACCCAAACAACATCACCTCCATGGGTTATGATATTGCTATTATACCACGTTTTTATCCTTCTTGTCGCGATTTTTTGCCGATTCGTATAAAAAAGTTTTTCGCGGGCAAAAATCGAAGGAACAGGAGGGAAGAACATGGAATTTACCTTTCACGCATACAACGCACTCGCGGCGTCGGGAGCGGCCATGGCGTTGCGGCGGCTGCTCGGCTCCCTCGAAAAGCCGCCCGTCGTGCTCTGCATCGGCAGCGACCTTGCGATCGGGGACTGCCTCGGCCCGATCACGGGGACGTTGCTCCGCCGCAGCCGCAGCTTTCCTTGCTATGTCTATGGAACGCTGCGCTCCCCGGTCACGGCGAAGGAAATCAAATATTTGCGGGCATTCCTCGGCAGCACACACCCCGATTCCAAGATCATCGCGGTGGACGCAGCGGTGGGGGAGGAGTCTGAACTCGGGCTCCTCAAGATCTCTGACGGCGCGCTGAAGCCCGGATCGGGAGCGAACAAACGTTTAGGAAAGATCGGGGACGTGTCCATTCTCGGGATCGTGGCAAAGAAGGGGGCGTTCCCGTATGCCGCGCTCAACCTCACGCGGCTCAGCACGGTGTATGCGATGGCGGAGGCGATCGCGGGGGCGATCGGGGAATATCTTGATGGGAAGAGGCTGATTTTGGAACATAATTCACAGGATTGTGTGTAACGGGCGATCAAAATAATTCTTTTGAAAAAATGTTGAAAGAAATTTGACGAACCCCTCCGAAAAAGTTAAAATGAAAATAGCAAATCAGCAAAAGGAGAAAAAACAATGGTAAAGACGACCAAGACCAAGACGTACGACACCGAAACGGCAACCGTTGTCAAGAAAGTCACGCACGGGACCTTCGGCGATCCCGCAGGATATGAGACGACGCTCTACGCAACGCCCGAGGGGGATTACTTCCTCTACACGAACGGCGGCGCTGAATCGCCCTACGCGAAGGAAGCGATCACCTCGCTCTCCAAGGCGAAAGCGCAGGAATGGCTGAAAAACAACTGAAATGAGAGTGCCCCGCGTACCGCGGGGCATTTCTTTTGCGTCTTGCCGCTCGCGACTTTCTTTTTTGCGTCACACTGTCCCGCCTTTCTATTGTCATGGTTCCTTGGGCGGCACGAGGAGCGTACGCGACGAAGTAGCCTGTCGAAGTGTGGACCTCATTGTAATAAGGTCCATGTTTCGACAAGCTCAACATGACGTGATTGGGGAAACAACACCCCCTCAGTCTCGGCTTCGCCTCGACAGCTCCCTCCTCGGAGGGGGCGCCAAGAGACCAACTCTCTCGCTGTCCCCTTGAGGGGGCATAAGGCGCATTCTGCCGATCAGCCCGGTGGGCTGTCGGCGGCGGCTTATGGTGAGTG